>JBHLNT010000101.1:0-14538 GCA_048941265.1 Promethearchaeota archaeon | reverse complement strand
ATGCCGAATAACAAATAATTCAGCGTAAAAAGCGCGCAAGAAATTGTATTAGCTTTCCCTGAATATCCCCTAGTGCGACCCAAATCGCTTAAAAAGTTAGTGCTGAATGAATATCCCTTAGAACTAGGATTGCTTAAGGAACCACCTGAATAAAAAATCATTGCACTGCCAATAAGAATCGTATAGATAACTGGAATCGTCATTACGAGGATATAGCTCCATTCTCTCCAATTTTTTCGACCGATCAATGGGGATCCTCAGCTTCTTAGTAGTGAACTCTCGATTTAAACCTAGAAAAATTTAAATTTTTAGTTAATATTTTCCATACTCTTGTATTGCTTTGAAACAGGCAACAATGTTTTCTGGAGGTTGGTCCAGTAGGAAGTTAGTCGGGCCAGGAATGAATCCCCCTTTTTTCCCTAACGTTTCTATATCTTTTTTAACTGAATTTCTTATAAAATCAGGGGATTTATATTTTAGCATTTCTGAATCGTCTATTGTTCCGATAAGAGTGATTTCTGGATATTTTTCTCGATACATCTTTAAATCGTTATTTTTTGGTTTTAAGGATTCTACACCATCAATACCAATTTCTACAAAATCAGGAAAGACTTCTCCAATTGCTCCACAGCTATGTATTAAAAACTTTGCACCACCGTCATGAGTCATTTGTACATATCTCGCGAGAATTGGCTTAACAAATTTGCGCCATAGCTTGGGTGGTAGTTGTAGCCCATCATTAAATCCATAGTCATCGCCGCACATTACGACTTCCGGTTTGGTTTTCATTATCATCTTCATCATTGGTTCTTCTATTGTTTCCCATTGAAACTCCATATGCTGTTCAAGATAACCGGGTTCTTTCCTCGCAAATCTCGCAAAATTAGCATGCCCTATACCAAATATACAATTTTCAAATGGACCTGGCTGACCTTGACTCACTACAATATCGTATTTTTTTAACATATTTTTTCGAATTTTAGCAAAATTTCTAATGCTATCCTGAGTTGGTCTAAGGTCATTCGCCTTACTCCAATATTCTTCAATATTTTCCTTTTTTAGAAGTGCAGGTCCTGCAAACCACCAGTGTGGAATTCCCTCATCACGGACCACAATTTTGAAATATCCTCCGTTATTTATTACGAAATCGTCTAAAGTTTCAAGTCTAATCGGTAATCCCATATTAGGGTTTTGCCAACATAAGTCAATTTTAGCATCCAAGCCACCTGAGAGTATTTCGGGAGGGCAAAATTTTGCTATAATAGCGTGCATGTATGGTATTCCATATGATACTTTATCTTTATCTAATTGTTGAATATCTTCATCTGTTAAAGCATATGGAGAATTCATAAATTTTTCTACAAAATCAAAGTCTCCACCTAAACAAAAGCTTGGAACCCTGTCAGGAATTTTTCCTTCCAAAACAGTTAAAATTCTTTCTAGAGCCGTCATTTTTTCAACCATTCTTAACCAACCCCCGTAAATTTCGCTAAAATTGTAATTGCATCGAAATTTTTAACTTTAACTTCATTTGTTTCAATTCCTTCTCTTATACCTCCTGCTCCTTTATACAATATTTCGGTTGGCAGAGCTAAATATGTGTCGCAGTCAATAGTATCTAATTCATTTAAATCTTTTATGTTTTCTAATATCTCAATATCAAAATCCCCATTATCAATCTTTATTAAGAATGCAGGGGGGGAATCTGTCAAAAGAATTGCCATTTTGATTGAATTTGGAAATCTTTTCTCTAATTTTCTAAAAATCTTAAGAACCCATAATCCAGAGTAAATTACAGCTGGAAGACCTTCATATAAGGGACTCATTCTGTTATCTCACTTCTTAACGATAGATTAAATTCTCTAACTTTTAAAATAGAAAAAAAATCGATCAAATTAAAAATATTTCTTTTCTATTATTGCCTTTACAGCGTCTTCAAAAATTGTTTTGCCCATTTGCTTGTAGCCCTCCACCGAAAAATGAAGCCCGTCGACATATGCGCATTCCTTTATTAAATTCCCCTCAATGTCTTTCATTCCATTATATAAATCTGCGAATGGAATTTCATTTTCTTTAAAGAATGATTTTAATGTTTTATTAAGTTCAATTTTCCTATTATGGTAGGAACCATATGATTGCTCTGATCTTATAGGAGGAATCGTTCCACCTATAGATAATATGCCAAAATCTCTTGAAATTGTATGCAACTCTTTAATATTCCCAAATATTTTCTCATTAGTTATATCCCAGCCTAAATCATTCGTTCCTCCAATGATTATTGAATAGCTAGGCTTAGGTTTAAATTTTAACAAATCAAAGTCAATCCTTCTTATAAAATTGCTCGTAAGCTCTCCAGGAACACCTTTATTAATAAACAGTAGATTTTTAATAATCTCATCATTTAAAGTTCCTAAATTCTTTTCTAAATGCTCCAAACATAAATTTCTAAGCCAATACTCATATTGAGATTTTAGATTACCATAGCCCTTAGATATTCCATCTGGAGCTGGATCATAACCAGGATATCCCGCTGTTAAAGAATTTCCTAAGCATAAAAATATCATATAGTTTCACTTGAGTGTAGCTTTACTAATTTCAGTATATCGTTGATTGTAATATAAGATAAATCCTTTACCACTAAATTAGCATCATATAATTCTTCTTTAGGATGGGTCGTTGTGAGGGCGATTGAACTCATGGTAGCTCTTTTTGCTGCTTCTATACCGACAGGAGCATCCTCAATTATTACACAATTTTCAGGTCTTATTTTTAAACGCTCAGCGGCTATTAAAAAAACGTCAGGAGCAGGTTTTCCATTTTTTACATCTTCTGCAGTAATTATTACATCAAAATATTGCTTAATATTTAGAGTATTTAGTAATAACTCTACGTTTTCAAGAGGTCCACTAGAACCGACTGCTAATTTAAAATCATGCGTTTTTAGTGATTTAATAAGTTCCACAGCTCCCGGTAAGGGCTCTAATTTGCCTTTAACCATTTCTCGATAATATTGTTCCTTAAGAGCAGCCCATTTTTCCACAAGCACCTGATCAACATCAGGACCAACTAATTTCCTCGTGATTGGAACTGACTGCTGCCCAAAAGTTGCTTCAAAAAATTCTCTCGAAAACTCTACTTTAGCATTTTCCCTTGCCATTTTAGCCCAACTTTGAAAATGAATTGGACCAGTATCTGCTAAAACGCCATCCATATCGAAAATTACACAGTACGCCTCAGACATAAGTTTAACAATTAGTAGACATTAAGTAATTATAATAGAGAAATAAACTATTTTAAGGATTATTCATAACCATTATAAAGATCATTAGAGCCCAGTGGTCTAGCATGGATATATTTATATTTCTTAAAATATAAAACCATAAAGGGCGCTGGCTTGCGGAGCCAGATCTCGGGGGTTCAAACCGCTAAAATTCTCTTTTAGAGGGAACATATCCCTCCTGGGCTATATTATGGTTTTTCTTTTTGATTTTTCATGGCAAGCCCCATTTTCCGCCAAGATTGTCGACCCAGTTCCCACAATTTTCCCTGTGTATTTTCTCCTTTTAATTCCCGACCAATCCATTTTTGACCCGGAGGAATCTTTGATCTCATTGGAACAAATGATGTAGCACCCACCATGGCATCATCGTTAACAGTGCTCATAATCATTATGACAGATTGAATGCCTACCACTGTATTATTCTTAAGGGTAGCGCCATGAACGATTGCGCTGAAGCCGATTAAATTATTATCTCCTATTCGAGTACTACACCCTTCAGCAGTATTGATAATACAGGCATCTTGAAACACATTTTTGGCACCAATCTTAATTCTGGCGAAATCCCCTCTAATTATTACTCCTTGGTATACGACATTTTCAGGCCCCATTGTGACATCTCCAATTATCCAAGCAGAATCCGAAATCCAACAAGATGGATCGATTTCTGGCGTTTTGACTTTCCCGTCAACCTCAATTGAAATTAGTGGCATTTAATTTTCCTCTTAATTTTTAAAAAAAATTTTTATTATGTTTAAATTATTGAATTTCAAATGTTTATTAATCTTTCTATTAATTTATCTTATAATTACTATAATATTAAGCTAAAATCCTATAATTGTTATATTAATTAAAATTAGAATTGATGTCCACATTTCTTACAAACATTAATTTTAGCATACATAGGCATATTTCCAACATAACTTAATACTTTCGTCTTATCTTCAACAAATTTTATATCTTTTCCAACTGCGTTACATTTAGGACATTTTAACCGTTCTCCACCAGACATATCAGTTCCAAAAACTTCATGGCTTTTGAATGTCCTTAGTTCCAATTCAATAGCTTCGATTCGAGATAGTTGTATTGCTAATATCTCATCTTTTTTTATAAGTTTTTCATTCATTTCTTGGATTTTTGCGTCCTGTTGCAAAATAGTGCCAATAATTTCATCATCTTTAGCAGACAAATTGGATGTGGATTGATTTATTTGTTCCTCTAATTTTTTTGCTCTTTTTTTCTCATCCTCTAATTCATTTGTTAAGGAGGAAATCCTTTCATCATATAACTTTACTAAATACTGCAATTCGGCTTCTTTTACATTTAGATCTTTTTCAAGTTCAGCGAATTTGGAATCAGAGTTTTTAACTTGCTTCATAAGTGCCATTAAAATTCTTTCATTAAATTCTTCATCCTTATCTTTCTCCATTACAGTGTCCCTCTTTATTACACCAATATATCTTCAGAAACCTACAATCTTTTCAAAATAAGCTTTATATCTTTTGTTAAAATAAAATAAATTTCGACGATCTATTTATTAACTTCTTTTTAATTTTGCATATTCCTTTATTAATTTTTACTAATAAAAGAAAAGAAACAACTTCTATTTAAAACTATTGAGTAGTAAATTTAAAATTCCAATGGAAAAATTCGATTTTTTAAAATATGAGATTTAAAATTGGAAACCACACCTTTTACACACGTGGTATTTAGCGTACATAGGAATATTTCCAACATAACTTAATGCTTTTGATTTATCCTCAACGACTTTTATATCTTTTCCTACGGAACCGCATTTAGAACATTTCAATCGATCACCAACAGGGGTTTCATCTTCAATCACTTGAGGACCCTTATATTCCTTTAATTCAATTTGAAGCGCCTCATAAAGTGTTGTTTGTTCTTCAATAATAATCTCTTTATTCTTTATCTCTTCGGTCATCTCGAGTATTCGCGTTTCATGTTGCGAGATTATATTCTGCTGAGATTCAACTTTATGATTTGCACCTTCAAGTTCTGTTCTTAGTTTTTCGATTTCTTGTTCCATTGAGGATATGTTATCTTTGAAATTTTCTATTTTTGATGTTAAATTCGATATTTCCTCTTGTTTTTCTGATAATGATGCTGTACTTTCGTTTAATTCATTTTCGTATTTTTCCGCTTTCTTTTTTTCATCCTCTAATTCCTTAGTTAATTTGGTAGTTTCTTCATCATATAATTTAGCAAGGTATTGTAATTCCGCTTGTTTAATTTCTAAATCCTTCTCAAATCCAGCACATTTAGTATTAGAGTCTTGAACTTTTTTCATTAGCGCTTTCATAATCTTATCATTAAATTCGAATTCTAACTTTTCATCCATAAGAACACCAATCTCTAGTACATTTCTTAATAATATCTCAATTAATTTCGATAAAAATTCCAATATTTTCTTTTTTATATAAGGAAATTTTTAAGGAAATTACTCAAACAGTTAAAAACACAAATATTATTTAAAACTATTTTAATAGAGAAAATGAGAGTGTGTGTGTAACAATATATTTTTTTTTAATTTCCATATTTTTTCTTAAGCAATATGATCAAAGATTTCTGAAATATCCTTTATTTCGATCACATTAGGTACATTAAATTCTCTCTCAATAGGAAATTTATAGATTCGTTCACATAAAATTGTCTGCACTCCGGCTCTATGACCTCCCACAATATCAGCTGGCTCATCACCGCACATAATACAAGAGTCTCCACTACCTTCTAATCCCATTTTCTTCAATGTATAATGAAAAATTCCAGGGTCAGGTTTTCTTTTTCCATATAAAGCAGATGTCACAACCGCATCGAAATAATGGTACAAATCATATTTTTTTAGAAGATTTTCAATTAATGGATGATGGGGATGATTAGATAAAACACCTAATTTAATTTCACGTAAATTATATAACTTATCCAACGTTTTTTTTGTAAATTCAAAGGGGATCCATTCTTCCGCTTCTCCGGAGTGATATAAATTGGCGAGTTCAAAATAAAAATCATCGCCTTTATCATCCAGATCGAGAATTAATTCTTTTTTTGCCATCAGATCTAGTACCTTTTTAAAAATAAGAGTTGTTGGAAATTCCTCTTTTGTTTTTAAGCTTTTTTGAAAAAATGAGGCTCTTTTTCGCTTAAAAAGTTTTTTGAAATTATCGATATTCTCTTGATCCTTAAAAATATCCTGCTTTTTTAGAATAGCTATGGATTTCTGTAATCCTCGTTTATAAGCATCCATATATGTTTCCATACTTACATTTCGGAAATTAAATAATGTGAATCCAAAGTCAAAAATGATTCCTTTAATATTCATACCTTAGATCATAAAAGTTATTTCCAAATTTTAACTTAACTCTGATGATATTAAATCTTTATGAATAAGAAGAAAAGCGATCCCTGCCAACACCCTGACTTTTGCCTTTTGGTTAGTGCTAAGATTCAAATGCCTATCTTACCTTGTTAGACAATCTTCAGTTTACCGTCGAGAGGAATCTTTGTTTGAAAAGATTTCCTGTAAGTAAATTGCATTAATGTATATTTTTTTCAAAAAAGTATAAAAATCTATACTTGTTATCTAATTAAAAGATTAAGAATTAATAAATGGATTAGAATAATTCATTTTTCGTATCATATAACAGAACAATAGTGATCTTCGATATATCTTTATGTGAAAATTTGGGACTCTTAGTTGACATAAAGACTTTAAATTGTTTATTTAAGATGTGCAATTGTTAATAATTTAATAATGAACTAATTTTTAGAAATAACATGTTATATTATTAGGGAATAAAATGTCGATAGAAAAGTGGTTATCGAAAGATTCTAAAGAAAAACGCGAAAAAATAGAAAAATTGTATAAAGAACTTCCAAAAGAAAAGGTCCTGGAATTAAAAAAGAAAAAGATCCAAGACTTAAAAAAAAAGAATAGAGAAGAAGAAGTCGATAAAATAGAAACTGACAGTATAATAAGCGACATAATTGAATTTAAAAATTGGATGAATCAAAGAACTTATCTAAAAGGAGATTTAGATAAAATTGCAGTAAAGATCCAAAATTTAAATAGAAAATTAACATTAAGAAATAAAGAACTGCAATTGAATGATACTAAAGTACATTTGATTAAACAATTTAGAAAAATTCCTCCGAAATTTTTAGATGAAAGAACAAGAATTGCAATTAATAAGAAACTTAATGGGGCTAAGAGAACAAATTCAGATAACTATTATCTAAGAAAATTAAAATCTACTATCGGCGAAAAATTAAATGAAGCAAATTATTATGAGCTTTTGAAAGTTATTTTAGAATTATAATCAGAATTTAAAAATCTAATATTTCTAAACCATTATCAACAAAATTAAACTCGATTAATTTTCCTTTTTGTTTTTTTAATAAGGATTTTATATTTTCTTTAACTCCTGGATTTAGTAGCCATATCATACAACCTCCACCACCAGCACCACATACCCTCCCTCCTATGGCTCCATTTCTTAGTACTAAATTATTCAATTGTTTCATATAGTCTGTAGTAAGTAGGGGATTGAATTTTGTTTTAATTTCTAAATCTTGAGTTAATAGCTCTCCAAACTTATCAAAATTCTCAGATAATAGTGCATCTTTCATTTGATATGCAATCTCTTTTAATTTATCTAAGAATTTTTTTGATTCTTCTTTATTTTTTAAATATGATTTAACTTGTTCTTGTACAATATTGCCGCTTGTGCGAGGCAATCCCGTGTAAAACAATATGAGGCCTCTTTCGATTTCTTTTTTAAAAGAATAAGGAATTTTTAACTTATTAATAATGATATTAGAATCTCCTAAAAACGTTAAACCATTAAATCCTCCATAGACCGCGGCATATTGATCTTGACGCCCTCCAATATTTTTTAAAATATTTTGTTCAACAAAATATGCTTGCTCAGCTATACTATCTAAGTTTATTTCTTTTCCCTCTAAATTTAATATCCCTGAAATTAAGCACGTACACACACTTGCTGAAGCCCCTAAGCCTGCCTTTTTAGGAGGTTCTCCGTGCACGTACACATCCATTCCAAAATTAGGTTTTGTTAAGTTAAATACTGCTTCAAATAAATTAGAGCATTGATAATTTTTCTTTAAAATTTTGATAGTATCAAATTTATGAGTGGAAAATTTATCATTAGAAAAAATATTAATCAAACTATCTTCGCGCTTAGTAAAAAGGCATCTAAAATATAAATTAATCGTACTATTAATAACATATCCTCCATAATCTGAAGAATAAGGTTCCACATCTGTACCACCTCCTCCAAATGCTATCCTTACGGGAGTCTTCGCTATTATTGCCATTTTTTTGTAATAATTTTTAATTAATTTATATCAAAATTGTAATTATAAATTTTTTATTTAATTCAAGATATACTTTTTATTTTATCTTATTTTATATAATATAATATGTGGTTAATCTGCCCGATTGCGGGCGTAGGAAAACGTTTACAACCTTTTACTTATTCTAAACCAAAAGCCTTTTTAAAAATTGCGGGAAAGCGATTAATTGACCATATCTTATTAAAACTGAAAAGAACTTTTCCGCAAGGTACTAATATTTGCTTTATAGTTGGTTATAAAAAAAGACAAATTTCTGAATACTTGATTCAGAATTACTCTGATTATTTTAATCTACATTTTATAGAACAAAAACCGCTGGGTTATACCGCCGAAACACCTTATTTTTCAGGATTGGGAGATGCGATTTTATTATCAAGAAAATTTGCCGAAAATGATGATTGTTTTATATTTTTCAGTGATAGACTTCCTATAGATGATTATACTTCAATTGTCTTGAATTTTCACCAGCAAGAGTGTGACGGTATTTTTAATGTAAAAAAAGTTAAGAACCCAGAATTTTATGGTGTTATAGTTTTAGACAACGAAGGCAAGTATTTAACTCAGATTGTTGAAAAACCAAAAGATTTTATTTCAGATTATGCGGTATCTGGTGCTTATTTATTCGGAAAGCAAATCATGCCAAGATTATTCGAACTTTTAGAAGAACAAAGTAAAATTCCTCTCGATAATGGACAAGAACATCAAATAACTCCAGTTTTAGAACAACTCATTGAAGAAGGCGTGAAATTTACTATTAATGAAATGCAAGGTGAAATTCTCGATTTTGGCAGACCAGAAAGCTTATTAGAGGGAAATAGGCATTTATTAGCAGAATTAAAATTAATAGATCCGCTTTATGAAAATTTATTCAATTCAAGCAACATAATAGATTCTAAAATTGTACCTCCCGTGTTTATAGGTGAGAATGTAAGAATTAATGATTCCGTTTTAGGACCTAATGTTTCTCTTGGGGATAATGTTATTGTTGATAAATGTATTTTATCAGAGTGTGTAATAGGTGATGGTGCACATGTGAAAAAAATTATCTCTTCAGAAAGTATTATAGGAGATTATTCAATTCTAGAAGATTTGATTAAGAAAAACATTACTATCGGGGACTCATCCTATATCACGACCTCTAACATGAAATCATTTTAATAAGAAAAAAAAATTTTAAGTTAGTTTTGGTTTTTTATCCTGCCATGGAGCTTTATCTTCAAATGCTTTAGAAACTTGAAGAACAGTGAGATCATCAAAACGTCTCCCTATAATTTGCATGCCAATTGGTAATCCCTCGCTTGACCATCCACATGGAATAGACGCTGCTGGATTTCCTGTCATATTAAATGGATAAGTATATGACATCCATGCGACTGGAGAGACTCCTTTTCCAGCAATTGTCGGGGGAAACATCATACCTAATCCAAACGCAGGTACAGCTGTACTGGGCGTGATTAAAATATCAAAATTATCGAAATGTTTAGATACCACGTTAAAGATATCTTCCCTTTGAGCTTCGGCTCGTTTTAGATCTAAGGCACTATAAGTTACACCAGCCTCAATCATTTTAACTAACGTTCCATCTAATTTTTCTCGTTCTTTCAAAAATGATTGAAGGTCATAACCGAAACCTGCTGTCACTATTGTATTAAAAGCCAATTCTGGTTTTTTTATTTTTATTTTTGCTTCTTCAACAATCCATTCATATTCTTCAAATTTTTGAGCAGCATTTAAAACACTTTTTTCTACTTCAGGATCAATAGCTTTAACAAATCCAAGTTTTAATGAATATCCTACTCTTAATTTTTTTGGAAAATCTTCAATTTGATTCAGATAACTAATTTGACGTTTAGGTAAAGTATATCGATCAGATTCATCAGGACCTTTGATAGAATCAAGCATCAATGCTGCATCCTTCACATATCTCACAATTGGTCCGTAATGATCTAATGTTGCCCAACCAATAGTGCCATGAAGATCTCTTGGCACCATTCCAAATGAGGGTTTTAAACCAAATACTCCACAAAAACAGGCAGGAATTCGGATTGATCCTCCTCCATCAGACCCTAATGCTAAAGGTCCTAATCCTGAGGCTATTGCGGCTCCAGCTCCACCACTTGAACCACCAGATGTTCTTTCTAGGTTCCAAGGATTTAAAGTAGTACCAAAAATCATATTATCTGTTACTGCTATATGTCCATAAGCGGGGGTGTTTGTTTTTCCCAAAAATACTGCTCCAGCTTTTCTTAACCGGTTAACTGTTGTCTCATCCCGTTCTGAGACAAAATTTTCATAGAATTTACAACCATAAGTAGTTTTAATTCCTGCGATTTGCATTAAGTCCTTAATACTTGTAGGAATCCCATTTAAGAGAGGGATATCTCCTCCTTTTTTCACGATTTTATCCGCATTTTCAGCCATTTCTCTGGCTAATTCAAAAGTAGGTATGCAAAACGCATTAATAATAGGATTAATTTTATCAATTCTTTCAATGATAGCTTCAGTGATTTCTACAGAGGTTAATTCTTGAGTTTTTACTTTTTTTGCTATATCACAAGCAGACAAAAAGCAAATTTCTTCCTTATTCATATTAGAATCATTTTTAATAAATGTAATTAAGATATAATTTGTTAATTTAAAATTTAAATAATTTTTAAATTATTTAAAAATTATAACAAATAATAATTCTAAATAATAATCAAAAAATTAGATTTATCTTGAAATATAAGAAATTATTTTTTCTCTGTTTCCTTTTGGTAAATATTTTTACGTTGTTTATGAGTGTTGAAGTTTACGCTCAAAATTATGACTTTAAAGTTGAGGAAGACGATACTTTTGTATGGGAAATTACAGAACTAAACAAATACGAATTTAAACGTGTTTTTGGTTTTGAACCTGCGTTCGAAAATGGTGATAAAACTCGTAGAATTGTACAAGATGTTGAGGAAAATGAAGATGGATGGTATGTAACTGTAGAATTTTGGGATTTTCAAGATGATTGGGATGAGGATGGTGCGATTATATATGAACAAGTTTATGATAATCCTGGTAACTTCAGAGATAATATATTTTTACCGACCCCTGTAGATCAATATCTTGAAGAAGCTAGTAAGGATTTACCATCAAATTATCTGGTGGAGGGTCAAAAAGTTACTATAAGAGAAACTGACTATAATAGGATTCTTGAATATGATGCAAACGGAGTTTTACTCTCAGAAACGTATGAAAATAAAGACGGCATTGTTTTAGTAAAAGTGGAAAATACTTTAAGAGTTATCCCTATGGGAAATTTCTTTATTGGATTTATAATATTGGCAGTCTTATCTATTATTGTTGTCATGATAAAGAAGAAAAAATATTCAATTATCAAATAAACTATATCTTGTTTCTTTTTACTAGGTATCTTAGATTAATCCATTTAGTCATTATTTTTTCAAATCAAAACTATTATATTAAAAATTATAATATAATGCTTAGATATAAGAATAGTTAAAAATGAAATTTAAATGGCAAGCTTAAATCTTAAAAAATTAGCAAGATTTTCCGGTCGAGAAGGTCCTCTCGTTTTAATTATTATGGATGGGATAGGAATTGGAAAGGAGGATAATAATAATGCTTTTTATTTAGCAAATACTCCATTTTTGGACAAATTAAAACTAGAATGTACGAAGATAAATTTATATACAAAACTTAAAGCACATGGAACTGCTGTGGGATTACCATCAGATGAAGAGATGGGAAACAGTGAAGTAGGACATAATGCTTTTGGAGCCGGAAATATCGTAAAACAAAGAGCTCTTTTAGCGAAGGAGGCAATTGAGAACAAAACTTTATTTAATAGTCAAAAGTGGTTAAAACTTATTAATCATATAATTGATAATAATAGGACAATTCATTTGATTGGATTATTATCTGATGGATATGTTCATAGCCATATCTCTCATTTGTTTGGCATCTTATATGGATTGTTAAATTCTAACATCAAAAAAGTAAGAATTCATACTCTTTTTGATGGGAGAGATGTTCCTCCTCAATCGGCTACTTTATATATTGAAGAATTAAAAAGAGTGCTTAATAATATTACGGAAGCTGGAAAATTTGATTATAAAATCGCATCTGGAGGTGGTAGGATGAGAGTTACTATGGATAGATATAATTCAGATTGGGATGTGGTCAGAAGAGGCTGGGAAGCACATGTTTGTGGAATCCCCGAAAGGTTTCCTGGATATAAAGGATACTTTTTTTCTGCCAGAGAAGCGGTAAATCAAGCAAGAATCATTGATCCTAATATAATAGATCAATATTTACCCTCCTTCGTGGTTGTAAATGAATCTCAATTTCCTATCGGAAAAATGGAAGACGGCGATGCGGTGATATATTTCAATTTTCGAGGAGATAGAGCCATTCAAATTTCGAGAGCATTTGATGAGGAGGATTTTTCAGAATTTGAAAAAAAATGTAATCCTCAAGTAGAGTATTATGGTTTGTTGCAATATGACGATAAACTTATGATTCCTAAAAATTATTTCATAGATCCCCCCAAAATACATAATACCATATCAGATTATCTATCAGCCGAGAGAATTAAACAATTTGCGATCGCAGAAACTCATAAATATGGACACATTACTTATTTTTGGCGAGGAAATCGGGATATTAAAATCAAAGGTGAAGATTGTATGGAAATCAAATCGGATCCCGCGGAAACTATTGAAAGTAGACCAGAAATGAAAGCGTTTGAGGTAAAGAAACAGTTGGAAAGCGCAATTTTATCAGGAAATTATAAATTTTTAAGAGTAAATTTTGCGAATGGTGATATGGTTGGTCATACAGGAAATATAGACGCCGCTATTATTGCAGCTGAGACTGTTGATAGCTGTGTTAAGGATATAGTAGACGTTGTGAATGAATTAGGAGGAATCACAGTAGTTACGGCAGATCATGGAAATATTGACGAAATGATGCAATACAAAACAGCTCATACATTAAATCCCGTAATGTTCGCCATAGTAGACTCTGGATACTATGATATGTACCATATAACAGACAAATACAGAATTAATGAAAACCTTCAAGAACCAGCTTTAGGAAATGTTGCTGCCACAATTCTTAATTTACTCGGTTATGAAAAGCCAGAAAATTATTTAGAATCTTTAATAAATTTCATTTAATTAAATAATTTTTTTATTTGTATGATAAATATATAGCTTAATATGATAGAAGATTTACTTATAATTAATGATTCAGGTCTTCTTTTATTTGGCTGGCATCCTGAAGGAGTTTCTGGAGAAGACCAAGATAATTTAATTAGTGGTTTTTTTACTGCTCTTAATTCTTTTGCCACTTTTGAAAGAGGAGAGGACTTAAAGTCTATAAAACTAAGAGAATCGACAATCATTTTCGAAAAATATGAAAAGCTTTTTCAAAAGTTAATATTCATAATTACTACAAAAAATGATAAGATGATTGGATTGCTTCATTCTATTGTCCATGTAATTATGGATTCTTTTGTTGATTTGTATAATAAAGAATTAGATAGAGAATTCGATGGATCTGTTGCATCTTTTCGCAACTTCTCCGGAATATTTAACCAGATTTTAAATGATTTTGGGATGGATTTGATTCAATATGATATAGTACGAATTGATGACAAGGATATCCTAAAAGCATTCATATTACTCAATCCACTTGATGGGAACGTGTTATATATTTATGCAAAACAATATGTTAATAAAGAAGATATCAGTTTTTTAGTGCCGCTAATGATAAATACCGGAAAAATGCTAGTTAAGATTTTTGACGAAAATATCGATTCAATATCGCTTACAACCATCGAAAATGAACACCTGGAATTAATATTAAGAGAAAAA
>JBHLNT010000317.1:0-3516 GCA_048941265.1 Promethearchaeota archaeon | reverse complement strand
TTATTTGTTTAAAATGCACTCTATTTGCGGGTAAATATGGAAAATATTGTAAAAATTGTTTTAAAGGATTACCACACGATAAAAAGAGTCAAATTAGTAAAGCGGTAAAAAAAGTAAAATTTTGGGCTAATAATGGCTATATATTATTTATAATTTTGCTTGGATGCACTATTTTTTCTTTTAGTTTATACTTTCTAAATTATATTTTTTTCATCATTGGTTTAATTCTAGGAATTTCTACTGCAATTTATGGTTATTTTCTACTTCGATTTTTGTCTCAATCATAAATCCATAAATAAAATACTAGTCATAAAAGATTAATAGTCTATATGTTTAGAAAAAATATTTATAGTTCTTAATTTATGTTATTGCTAATTAAGAGGAAAATTATTAAAAATAATGAATTTTATTATTATGAAAAAGAAAATAATACTATTGGCTGATTTATAATGAATGAACAGATTGATTATATTGTAAAGATTTGTTTACTTGGTGAGGCTGCTGTGGGTAAGACATCATTAGTTTATAGGTTTATTGAGAATAAATTTAGAGATAATTATAAAAGCACTCTCGGAGTTAACTTACTTAAAAAAGATATGGTGCTTGATGACTATGGGGGAGTTAGCGCCCAAATATGGGATTTAGGAGGTCAAGAATCATTTAGAAGTCTTAGAAAGCTCTATCTAGAAGGCGCCAATGGAGCATTTGTTATTTTCGATACAACTAAACGAAAAACTTTTGATAAGCTTGATGAATGGATCCAGAGCTTTAAGGAATCACGAGGAGAAAGACCTATATTGCTAATAGGTAATAAAATTGACTTGAGCGACAAGATAAAAGTAGAAGAATCAGAAGCAAAAAAGTACGCAGAAAAAAATTCCATGAAATTTATTTCAACTTCGGCGAAAACTGGTGAAAATGTGGAAACAGCTTTTAAAGAATTAGTAAAAACAATTTTAGATGAGGTTTCTAAAGAATAATATAATTAACTTACTATTTTTCTATATTCTTCATTATCTTTTCAAAAATTTGGAATCAAAAATTTTTAGATCCCAAAATTTTTTCATCACTCTAAAAATTTGGGGTTTTAAGATATATTTATTTTTAAATCAACTAACCTTTATAAAGGATTAATATTTATTTAAATATTAATATAAAAAAAAGATCATGAATAATTTCCCTTATTTTAAATTTTAATTTAAAATCACAATAATCACCTTTAGATGGTAAAATGTCAGAAGAAGAAGATTTTGATGAGGAAGAAGAAGAAATTGATGAGGAGGAAGAAGAAGAGGAAGGCGAATACGACTATGAAACGGATCTAGACTATAAAATTGAAAACGTTGTTGCGACTGTATCTGTAGAAATAACAGAAAAAATAGATCTTAATCAAATCGCTCGGAAACATGCAGAAGTTGAATATAATCCTGAACGTTTTCCCGGTCTTGTTATGAGAATTGAAAAACCTCGAGCAACAATTTTAATTTTTTCTACTGGAAAAATGGTGGTCACTGGCTTGCGAAAAGCAGCTGAGGCACCTCGAGTAGTAGATAAGGTTGTTAAAAACATAAGAAAGGCGGGTATAAAATTATCAAACCCCGAAATTACCATACAAAATATTGTTGCTTCCGGAGATCTCCATACCAATATCGATCTGAACATGGCAGCGATTGTTATGGAATATGCGATGTACGAGCCCGAAGTATTTCCGGGTTTAATTTATCGTATGCAAGATCCTAAAACAGTATTTTTAATTTTCTCTACAGGTAGAATTGTTTGTACTGGGGCAAAACAAAAAGAAATTGTGCGAGATGCGGTATTGAAATTAAATCAACAAGTAAGAGAATTAGGTGTTGCTAAAAAAGATATAGGTGACACTGAATATCAAGATATAACATTTATTTAATTTTTTTTAATTTCTTTTATATTTTTACTCAAATTTAAGAAAAGAATGCTTTAAATAATTCAAATAGCAAAAGACGAGTAATTAAATTTGAATCTGAGTCTGATTAAATTCCTTTTTCTCGCTTATTGCCTTAATTGAAACCAGATATTCATCGTACAAAGCTTTCAATAAATTAAATTCTCTTGCCTTATTAAATGCCAAAAGAAATAACTGGTTTAATGTTTTATCATTGTTCTTAATATAAATATTCTCACGTTCTTCTAAAAGATCGCTATATTTATCGAGAAAGTTGCAAAGAATATACCTATTTTCGTTTCTTAAGTTCAATCTATTGAGAGCACCATACATCTTTAAAATTAAAGGGCCTTGAAATTTTATATGATTATGATTCATGGCTTGAAATGCTTGTAAATACTTATTCCTTTTAATAATAATAGTCATACGATAGGAATTTCAAATATCATTATAATATGAAAGTAATATGCAGATATTATGAAAAAAATACATTTTTTGAAGGTATAATTATACCCTTACAATTATTTAAATATTAAGATTAAAGGTTTCATTAATAACAAAACTTCTCACAGAAAAAAGGAAATCAGAGCAAAATGTTAGAGATTAAATAATTTAAAACCTAAATTTTAAACTAAAAATATAAAAAAGAAAAATTATTAAAAATAGAGAGGAAATTATTTTGGATGTTCATTCTTTACTATGGTGGCAGCACCCATTCCAAGTCCAACGCACATGGAAGAAATTGCATATTCTTTTCCACTAAGTTCTAATTGATGAAGATTAGTACCTATTAATCTTGTTCCTGTCGCGCCTGTAGGATGTCCTAACGCAATTGCACCTCCCCAAACATTAAATCTGGGATCCTTCCAATCTAAACCTAATTCATAGCAACAAGCATATACGACAGGGCTAAATGCCTCATTAACCTCAATAAAATCCATGTCATCTAAAGTCATGTTTGCTCTTTTTAATGCTTTAGGAATAGCTTCTATTGGTCCTGTAAGCATTAGAACAGGATCTGTTCCAATTACAGCATAATTTATGATGGTAGCTCTGATTTTAAACCCATATTCTTCAGCAAGTTCACGGGTCATCCATAATTGAGCTGCGGCTCCATCACTAGTGGGACAACTATTTCCTGCAGTTAGAAATGCTTGACTCTTTCTTCCAGTTATTGTTCTGAGGGTTGCAAGCTTTTCCATAGATGTTTGCGGGCGAGGGGTTTCATCTCTCTCTGTTAAAACTGATAGACTGGAATCTTTCGCGACCTCATTTTTATTATCAAGCATAACTTTTCCATTTTCATCTAGTTTTGGACACCAAATAGGTTCTATCTCTCTCCCCCTCTCGTCCCAAGTCTTAATTGCTTTTTGGTGAGAATATAATGACAAACTATCCAATTCATTACGGAGTTCTTGCAAACTCAAACCCGCTTTTTGCATCCAGTAAACCCCCATGGCATGAGCAGAGGGAATTTGCCCTGCAAAAGGGGCTTTATATTCTTTCATTTTTTGAACAACATAGGGATGAGTCACGATTTTTCCATTTGGATTCACCATAATTCGTTTATTCTGCTCATTATCCCAGATATAAGC
>JBHLNT010000316.1:0-3522 GCA_048941265.1 Promethearchaeota archaeon | reverse complement strand
AAAGAAATTCCCATGGAATTCCTACAAAATTGGATTGAGATGCAAAATACAGGATACAAATTATCTTTAAGTGATCTTAATGACTTTAAGAAGATTTTTCAGAGATTAAAAATAAAGGAGGATGATTTTCCCAAAAATTTAATTAATGCAACAGAAGTGATTAATAGCTTTGTAAACAATGTGTCTACTGAAAATAAGCAAAGCAAGCTTGAAAAAAACGAGTCAATTAACAAATTTGAAAAATTAGCTTCGATTAAAGACTTTCAAAAATTTAAGGAAAATTTGTTAAAAAAGCTTGAATGTCTTGAAAAAATAATAGATAAACTCGAATAAAAAAATATATTTGAAATCAAAATTCTATTGTGAATCTCCTTGCTCTACTTTCTTAGGAATTAAATCTGGATATATAGGATCAAATTTTTCAGTAAACAATTTATGATTCATCCAAATTTTGTCTTTATCATTCCAAATAAGATTTTTTAAAGGATTATAATTCTCTAAAAATCTCGAGCCTCCATATATATTTTTAATTAATTCTTCTCCATCAACCATATCATTTAGAATGAGATATTTTTCTATTTTTAAATATTGAAACAACAGGTCAAAATTCTTTTGAAAATTACTTATTTCAGTCTGAGGCAGATACAATTTGATTAGAAGTCCATTTTCAAATTTAACTTCATCCGGATTCTCATAAATAAAAAGTTCACCTTCTATTTCGTATATAAAGCAATAATTAAAGAAGGAAAAAACTTTTATAATTACTTCGATCGATTGTTTTTCCACAGAAGGTATAATAATATAAATTTTATCCTGAAGATCTAAATTCTTTAATTTAATATAGGGAACAATTAAATTATTTTGAATTAAACTAGTAATTTTATCGATAAGAGAATAATTTCTAGAACCTAAAATAGATTTTAGATCTATTGATTTCCAATCAAATATTTCACTTAAATTCTTGAATTCATCTGAATTTGGACTATAATTTTTCGAGTTGCGTGAATCTCCAATATTGAACTCTTTTAATATAGATAATTCTTTGCTATATCCTGGTTCAAATAAAACTTTTTGTAGAAATGCTTTAAAATGATTTGCCTCCAATTCCCACCCATTTGAACCAAGATTGTAATCAAAATGCAGAATAGGATAAAATTTTTTGACATAAAAAATGCAATATTCACTAATAATCTTTTTAGATTTAGCTAGCCAATTAATATATGTCATATTAGGATTGCGATAAGGAAAAAGAAATTTTATGAATAAGGACGGAGTGTCATCAATATAGGCCGGATATTTGACCTTCTGGAAAGTATTTTGAAATAAAAGCTTAAAATCAATCTCATTCAAATCCTTCGGGCGGATATGCAGATAATATTGCCCAATATTAAAATGATGGAGAGTAGGTTTGAATTTAATAGTTTTAACGTATTTTTGGAAAAAATCTTGCGTTTTCAATAATTTCATTTTATCTTGGGTAATAATTATTTTCTCAAGATTTTTATGAAAATTAACTAAATTACTTAATTTATTAAAATCAAATTCAGTTTGTTCCCGTGAAACTCTGTCATCAATTTGTTTAACAAGATTCTTAAAATTCTTATTTTTGGACCAAAATAACACGGACTTATTGAATTTTTTCTCTTCTATCGAATTTAATTCATTACCAAAAATTTTATTAATATAAATATAAAATTGCTCAAAAAGATCTGGTGTATAAAAGAATTCTCGATTATTAATGTCAAAAAAATCTTTTAGATCCCCTGGTGTCAAGAAACCCTCAAAGAAATATCTCTTTAAACTAATGATGTTTTCACTAAATAAGTTTAAAATAATTGCAATAAGTAGCTCTTTTTCTTCTTCAGTTATGTTTGGTAGATATAATTGAACAAGTCTTAACCTTTCATTTGAAAAGAAATTTATACCCGAGTCATTAACAACCCTAGGAAAAAAAGCTTTTATCTTATTCAGAATATCGTCTGTTTCTTTATTATCTATAATGATCATTTCAATAAAGTATTTAGCGAAATTGGTCGTATTTATTGTATTTATTAGAAGAGGCTTGATAACCGATTTGTTTAAAAATAAATCTAAGATATCATCAATATCACGGCTCGTTATATTTCGAAGTTTATAATTTTGTAATATCTCATTTAATTTGTTTTGTTTAATTGAATAAATCCTATTTTTAATAGTTTCATCCTTAATTATCCTTTTTATTGCTTTCAAATCAAATATTTTCAATCTGAAACAAGATTCTAATAAATTCAAAAATCTTTGATATTTTTCAATTTCTTGCTTAAATCCCCCTCTATTTTCAAAGTATTTTGGAAGAAAATCTTGAAAAATTCTTTTCATAATATCCTCGTTTTCTAGTAAGAGATTTTCATATATATTTGTCGAGATATTTGCTTTTCTCATGAAATCTTGAACCTGATATATATTTTTAAGATTAGTTTCTGGATCTAGAACCTTTTTTATTAGCTTTAAACTAAATATAAGTTTTTCTAGCCATTCTTTAATGAAAAAAAAGCCAAATCTTTCGTTATTTGTAATAAAATCTAAAAAATCAGTTTTTAATTCTTTATCTTCATGAAAAATTTCTATGTTTTTAATTAATCTTCTAATAGTAGTCCGTCGACTTAAAATTTCGTGAAATAAATCGGATTTTATAGTTTTAAGTGTTTCAGTTCTTCTTTCAAAACTGAATCCACTAGTAGACCAAAACATAATCCTATTTAAAATGATATATTCTAATATTGAGACATCGTGTGTTTTTTCTATTTTTAAATTAAAATTAAAATCAATTTCATATTTTTTCTGATATTGCGAATGATCAGGATTAATCATTCTATCTTTTCTATAAAATTCTCGAAAATAATTTAGATTTAATATATTTAATGCGTGATAGTGTTGAATTAATATTTTTTTTATAATATAACCATTTCGTTCTAATTTTTCGAAGAAATAATATAAATCTTTAAGATAGAGTGAAGGAATTACAAACCAACCAGCTATCTCGACAGCAAAATAACTCACAGAGGACCTTGGGCTTGTAAAAAAGGGTAATTTTTCTATTAAAAGATCTATTTTTGCTTTAGGTAATATAGGATTAAACCGAATGATACACGAGATATTTTCTGCTTTAATTGCCTTTAGGTTAATGTGATATGATGGAGCAATGTAACTATACTTATTTAACCACCGTATATTCTCAGTAAACTTTCTTAATCTAATCCCAGTTTGAATTACTTTATTTGTAATAAATTTTTTAAAATAATTTTGATATTCTAATAAAGCTCTATAACTTTTTACTTTATAAAACACTTTTATTAAAACTCGAAGTGTCTCAATTATTTCGTCGCTAATTATCGATTTTGAAGTTTTTAAAATGAATTCCTTCAAAATTTTTTCATGAAAATCTTCTGTTTCACTATCAATTAGTAAAACATTTTTACTAATATATTGAAAGAACAATTTTATTGGATTCTCATCAATTTCTATCCCTTGTAATTTTAAAAA
>JBHLNT010000315.1:0-3526 GCA_048941265.1 Promethearchaeota archaeon | reverse complement strand
AGAACGGGGTTTTATCCAATCTGGCAGAACAAAGCCGAAATAAAATTCAATTGCGCTTGAAATTAAAATGATTCTTATAATGGGTAAAGTTACGAAATTTAAGGGAACAGTGGCATCAAAAATTGCCCCAATAGTCCAAGAAATAAATGCCATTAGAAGAAATTTTCCTCTTAACTTAATTTCAGGTTGTTCAGCTTTTAAAGAATTTAGCGCAATTAAAATTCCAAGAACCAAAGTAAAAATTATGTTAAATATCAAATATATTCTCAATAAACCCCTAAACTCAATATCGACTAATCCTTGTAATTCGCCGTGAACGCTCGGATCGATAGCTAAATAATAGAGAAAATATGCTTCAAAAATAACTCCAAAGATGAAAAATATGACCAGTATAATTTTCTGCTTCTCAAATAGATAAGTATTTGTGAATCCTGCAACTAAACAAAAAATAAATACGGGAACTAAAAAATTTCCAATAAACAGATATAACTGAAGAGAAAGACCTTTGCCAGTAATTAAAGCACACAATACAGATATCGATGAGGGCCACCAAGGACTTGCTATTAATATCCAAGCAAGACCAATCCAAAGTATAGTTCTTTTTTTTGACTTAAAATATTTTGACACAGTTATTAATCCGACTATAGTCGAGACTAAAACGAAAATTATGCTAAATATACCATTAATTAAATCTATTAATGCTACAGCCATTATCGGATCACATTCCTTTGTTGAAGTAATTAAATGTTTAAAAGAATATAATCATAATAGAACTATCTTTATATAAGCTTTTGTGAATTTCTTCATTTAAAAGAAAGTAGAATAAGATTTCATTTTATTATTTTTTGCTCTTTTCAGGATGTTTTAGATCTTGAAGATCATTCCGGAAAAATTCGTTTCCATAATGCGTAAATAATACACTAGCAGGATTGTGTGGTGATGATCTATCTTTTGCAATCAATGTCGTCACTGGCGCCTCTGAAAGATGAGTAAAAGTGATATCATGTCCTACACATAACCCAATGATGATATTCATTTCTGTCTTTGCTTTATTTAATAAAAGTGCCTGAGCTGCGGGATTACAAGTAATCCACCCAATCATATAGCCAGTCTTTGAATACATCGTAAATTCTTCGGGAACTCCAACATCAGTTTTTTTAACACCTCCAGTTTTACAGCACACACCACAAACATCAAAGTTATATTTTTCAAGAATTTCTGCAACTTTTCTAGCTTCTTCTCTCAATCCGACGCAGAATGCTATACCAAGCTTGCTATAACCCATTCCTTTCGCATATTCTATGGTATCTTTTAAACGTGGCCATTTGATATAACCCTGTGCTTCTACCGTTGAGGCTACACCTGTAGAATTTTTAACAAATTCGTCGTTTTTATAAAGTTTTTTAGCTTGTTTTTGGATTTCAGGGCTGATCTTCATGGGGCAATTATCTAACACCTTGTTAGCCTTTCCAATAGTGCAATATTTTAGGCTATCACATTTAAAGCAAGTAGGATCCTCATATTTTATAACTTTCGTTTTCTCTCTTGACATTTTCCACTTACCGAATTATAGATTTTTGGTTTAGTTTTTAATTAAGCATAATTACTCATTAAATAAATAAGTTCTATTAAAATTAATTTAAAAGTGCTCATAAAGTTATATTGAGTAAAAATGTGTCATAAAAGGAAGAAAAAATTATCCTTTTTTAGGTAATCTGATTGTAAATGTAGCTCCTTTATGACGCCCATCAGATTCCACAAGAATTTGACCGCCATGCAAATCAACTATTTCCTTTGAGATGTATAATCCAAGTCCAGATCCCTCAATATCTACATCTAAATTCATTCCATATCTTTCAATTTTGCCGAACTTTTCGAACAATTTCTCCTTTTCATTTTTTGTAATTCCAACTCCCGTGTCTTTTATCTTAATATCAACATAACTCTCTATTTCTCTCAGACTTATAACCACTATTCCTCCAGATGGTGTATTTTTAATTGCATTCGAAACTAGGTTATCAATAGCTTGTCGAAGCCTAAGTTTGTCCACATCTAAAAACAATGAATCTGGCAAATCTATTTCCAACATAACTTCACGGAGTTTTGCTATATGTTTCATTTCATACACTAAACCCCTAATTATTTCTGCGAGATTTTCTTTCTTCAATCTTAATTCGAATTTTTTAGAATCTAAGAGGGAACTATCAAGTAAATTATCAACTAATTCTTTTAATCTAATTGCACCTCTATATAAGATTTCCATAAAATTTAGAACGTTTTCGTTCATTGAAATTTCATCCCTCAATTTCTCCATCAATATTTCAGAAGCTCCATAAATAGAGGTTAATGGTGTTTTGAGCTCATGAGAGACTCGATTAATAATATCTTTTCTCATTTCATGGAGTTCCAGCAATTTTTGATTCTCTTCAATTATTAATTTTTCTGCCTCGAGCCTTTCAGTTATATCAACAATAGAAATCATACTTGCTGGTCTTCCCCTATATATAATAGCATTAGAAAATAATTCTAACCATCCAATTTCACTATTTTTTTTAAAAAACCGAACCTGATAATTATGCACTGTATTATCATAATTCTCCAACCTATTTCTTTCATGATTTATGATAATCTCTCTACTCTCAGGAGGAAATAATTTTAAATATTCTAAAGGATTCCAGCTTTTTACCTCATCTAAATTATATCCAAAAATATCAAGCATTGCTTGATTTGCATATTTAATAATATTATCCTGAATTATTGTAATACCCATGAACGATTGTTCTGTGATAGTTCTAAATTTCTCTTCCGATTCTCTTATTTTTTTCTCGGCTTCTTTTCTATCAGTGATATCTTGGATTAAAACTTGAATAAAAGATTTATTATTTATCTTAACGATGGAACTCTGCCAATTAAGCCATACTTGTTTATTATTTTTGGTGATAATTGAGAATTCAAATGGTTTTAGAGGCTCTCCTTTACTTAACGCTTTATACCTCTCACTAAATATTTGCATTAATTGATTAGAATCTTTAAAGAACGATAAAATCTCCCTGAAATTTTTCCCTATAAAGTCCATACCCAAATATTCAGGAAATCTTAAATTAATTGTGCTATTTCTATCTACTAGATTTCCTTTTGAGTCAAAGATTAATATACCTATTGGGGAGTTATTAAATAAGGATCTATATTTAATTTCGGATTCTACTATCCTCTCTTTAGATTTTGTTAACTTCTGTTCAGCCTCTTTTAGCATTGTAATATCATGACCAATTCCTAAAAATGCATAAACTTTACCATAAGTATCTTTTAAGGGGATTCCTGAAATTTCTAAAAAAATTATCCCACCATCTTTTTTTTTAATTTTAAAAATATTATAGTTAGAAAATTTACCTATGGCTTCAATTTCTTTTAATCCCTGCCTAACTGGTTCTTTATCTTCCTCAATTAAAAAATCAAAAATACTCATCTTAAGAATTTCTTCTTTTGAATATCCTAATTTATTTATGGCAACTTCATTAACATCAAA
>JBHLNT010000100.1:0-14825 GCA_048941265.1 Promethearchaeota archaeon | reverse complement strand
GCAGCATTTAAAGCTGCAAGTCTTGCAATTTCAGAATTTTTTCCTAAACCTAATATAATAACATCATTTTTTTCTAAATTTGAATTCGAACCTATGATTACTTTTTTAAAATAATTCTGCACTTCCTCATTAACTCTCATATGTTCCTTATCCTCTTCCGAAGAGGGACTTATTTTGAATATAAAATCTTTCCCATTATATACAATACAACTTGCTCCTTTGCCATTAACTTTTACAGCTGCATCTCTCTGGACTATACCATTCGTTATTTTATTTGCACTATTTTTAACTTGGCAAATATATACGCTTGAATTTTCAGACTCAATAATTATATCCTTCAAAATTGTGGGTTCACCTTGGATTAAAAATGGGATCTTATTTTTGAATTTAATTAAGAACTCTTTACCTTTATTTGTTAAGACGTGTCCTTTTCTAATATTATCTTCAAATACTGATATAAAATTTATTTTCTTTTTTAATTTGTTGATTAAAGATTTAGCAGTTCCAGATCCTATTGCTAACTCTTTTTCTAATCGATATCTTCCCAATCCATTGGGATTATTGTTAAATATTAAAATTGCTAGAATGATATGAACATATTCAAAAGTGGGTTTAATTGTTGCACTGTCTAACAAGTCGTTTAATTCTTCTAACATACTTATAATTATAATTTAATACCTTATCTGTAAAAAATTCTTAGGGTAAAAAAAATATATAAAACAAAATAATTTTTATAATTACAATAAAGGTACTAAAATTTCTTAAATATGTACTGATTTAAGGCGAAAATTAAAATGGCCGAAAAAAAAAGCAAGATACATGGTTTAGTATTATTCAAGGGCCCTCAAGATAAAGAAAAATCAGATGAAAGCACCTATTCTTTCGAAAGGGTTGATCAAGAGAATAAAATTAAAATGTCCCATGAATTGGTTCCATTCGGAACATCTTACAGATATGGAATTTTGCTTGTTAATGAAAGTATGGCTCCAATCACAGAAATTAAAGCAAGAATAAAGTTTCCTGAGTTTTTAATAGTAACAAGAATTAATCCTACTACAATTTCTATATCCCCTCAATCAAATGAATCTGGAGCTAAACAAATTAACTTCGAGATTGATGAGTTAAGTGAAAACAGTAAAAACCAAATTAATCTCTACTTTAAACCCCTTTTACTAAATAAGAAAGGAAAGATAAGTACGAATGTTAGCTTTGTAAATAATAAAGATTTCATTAGAGTGCTTGACTCTGAACCTGCAGAAATTAATATAGTTGAGCCTAAAATTGAAGGTAAAATAATACCAAGTTCAAAAATAGTAGCTTTTCTAAATACTAAAGGTATTAAAAAAACAATTAAGAGTCTTGGAATAGCAACAAAAGAAAAAGAAGATATGAACTTATATTTTAATCATATCGAACAACTCATGGGCTTACATAAATTCCAATTAATTACAAAAGATGAAAATAAAAAAATAGCATGGTTTTATGGTATGGATCTAAATACGAAAGAAGATGTTTTAGTGATTGGTCAAATAGTTTCTAATAAAATTGAATTTTTAGCTGCCTCCCAACATCATTCTGGATTAATTTCCCTTTTAACTATGCTTTCTAATGAATTCAAAAAACGTATTTTAAGCATAGGTAAAATTAAATCAATTGAAGATATATACGAATTAGAATGTAAATACTGCGGAGGTGTGTTTGATCGATTTCCAGCCAAGGGAGAATCAATAGAATGTAAGAATTGCAGTCGTGTACAAACTATTTGGTGATGAGATATAATATTTCCAAAAAAGTTCTTGAATATCACTTTATTTTCTCTCATTTTTTCAATTTGAATTTGTATTTTTCTTTGAAAGGTATAAATTACAAATTTAATTCCTGCGATAACTCTTAGCTTTCTGATATTTCACGAAATTATGCATAACACCTCTAAAAAATTAAAAATAATTAAATCATAACTAACACAAATTTGCCCAATTCATCTCTTTGGAATTTGACAAAATTTCGTTTTATTATTTAAATTTCGTTTATAAAGCTTAATGGGCAAGGATTATGTAAGATAAAATATATTAAATCTTTAAATTTTGACGAAATCAACTTTTCAATAAAAAATCATAAACTTGCACCAGATTGATTAGATCCCATAATAGTATTTTGTCGATAAATTTTTTTTATTTTTTCTCCTCATAAATTTATGCGGATACCAAAATCTTTAAATATGTAAACGACCAGATTATATATAATAAACTCTTTAACAACTTAAAAAATTATCAAAAATTATAAAGTGGAGGAATGAAAAAACCCATGAGTGAATATATCAGCTGGAGCCCAATCCGCAGATTAATGAAACACAACGGCGCTATTATTGTTGCCCGTGATGCTGTAGATGAATTAGTAGAATGGATGGGAGCTTCCGCAGAAAAAATTACCAAAACTGCTCTCTCTTTGACCAAACATGCAAAAAGAAAAAAGGTCACACGAGATGACATCCTTTTGGCAATAAAATACTTCAAATAGACCATGATGATGAAGTATAAACTTTAATTAACTCCTTTTTTTTCCTTATCTTATTTTTCTTAAATTCTTTTTAATTATAATTATAAAGATTTTTGAATTAAAATCAAGTAAGAGGACTTTTTTTTACCAAATTAAGATTTTTTAAGAATAATCTTAATATATCCTTCTAATATTTTTTATTTAAATACAATATAATAAAGTAAATTAAATAAATATGCTTTCAAATAATCCATATAAATCAGAAAATCTTAAGCTTGAATCATCTAAGGTAAGGATCTGGGCATTTTTCTTGATTCTTTCTTTAGTTTATGCGATAATCGTTTTAATCATCATAACATCTAAGGATATACCAGATTCAATATTGCTTTACACGATTTATAGCTATGCAATTATAGCACCACTCTTTACTTATGCAATTTGGCTTCTCCTTTATTACTGGAAGGCTAAAAAATGGCCACAAAATGAAGAAATATTTGGTGGAAGTCGTCAATATTTATTACTATTTTTATTAATGGGTATTTGTGTTATCACTTGGGCTGCTTATTGGAACACTGGGATTTTTGCTATTTGGATGGTAATTGCGTTAATTTTTTATCTTTTTACTAATAATGAATTAGGAGCCGTAATTATCTATACAGTTGGAGCTTATGCAGTAACACCTGCGATAGTGGAAGAATTAAATAAATCCCTTCCTTCAATTTTGGCGTTTTTTATTGTATTGCAAAGGGGTAGAGATTCTGAGAAAAAAAGAAAGGGTATGTTGGGAAATGAAATGAATGGATTTTTAATTGGTATGTTGATTGGGTTAACATTTGAAGCTATAGAAACTGCAAGTTATATTGTATCCACCATTTTGGTTGGAGGTACAGCGCTCGATGTATACCTTCAAGTAACTCTTAGAAATTGGGGTCCAATACATATATTGGGAGGATCTCTGGGAGGTTATGCCGCAGGAAAAGCTGAAAGATTGCGTTTTGAGTCTGGTGAAGAAAACTTACCAATCAAACTTCAGATAAAAAAATTTTTAAAAATATTTATTCCGATTTGGCTTATACCTGTTAGCATGCATTTCTTATGGAACAGTTCGGGGGTTTGGATATATCTTATATTTCTGCTACTTAATATTCAAGATGAATGGATTTTGCTTTTAGTAATTATTATATTCCAACTCATATTGGCTATAATAGCTTATATCTTTTTATTTATTTTTTACAATCGCGCTCAAAAAGCGGCGGAAAAAACCTATCGATGTCCCGACACGGGTATAATCGTTGCTGATAAAGATGTTAAATGTATTGGTTGGAGTGATATTTTAATAAAAGATGGAAAGGAAATTACTGAAAGCAAAACAGATATAACTTATAATTTTTGCCCTATTTGTGGAATTGCTATAAGTTCAACATATAATTTTTGTACTAACTGTGGTGTCAATTTCAATGAATTAAAGAAGAAAAAGCCAAAGCCCGTAAAACTTTATAAGAGTATTACGATGGCGCTACTCATAATTTCTATAATCATGGGAAACCTATTTATTATATCGAGCTTAACCTTGTTTTTCTTAATTTTAATTTTGACGGGTCCTATTGCATGGGCAATATTTTTTACCCAATCAATTCATGAATTAATCTGCGCCATAATAATTATCTACGCTACGGTTACTCTCCTGAAATTAAGAAAGAATTATAACGGGAAAAAAAGTATGTGGGGTTGGTGGTTTTTAATTTACAATCTGATCGGTATGAGCGGAGCTCTCCTTTTTATGAGTGCATTTGTTTTGGTAAGCATATTCGTAGTTATTGCCATGGGTGGGGCGCAAGTACTTGTTATAATTCTTATAATTCTTTTACCTTTAATATTTGTTGGAGGGTCGACTATCCTTGCTTTTCTTATAATTATATTAAAAAAAGAAAAACAAGTTCTCCACTATCAGAGATGGTATTAATAACCTCATATTATTTATGTAGTATTATTCATATGAAAATTAATATTGTCTCTTTAATTTCCACAATATATATTCTAAATTGCGTTTACAGGGATTTAAATGAAAGTTCACGATAAATTTCAAAAAATCATTGAAAGCATATTTTTCAAAGGGGAATCTAATAAAAAGAGTCGAAAAGTAACATTCATCCTAGGGAATTTGTTTTTAATGCTCTTTCTATATGCTTTCATAATTATGCTTATTTTGTATAACTGGACGGGGCAACTGCATGAAGAGGGAACGGGTTATAGGTTAGATTTCCTTGGAGAGAATTATATCCCGTTTGTCCCCGAAATGGTAATTTTTTATGTTTTTCTTTTCTTCCCCATGGTTATATTAACAATGCTATATTTTGCATTTTTTGAGGAAGAAAAAGGGTATGCTGTAGGATGGTCTATAGTGATAATGAATGCTATAGCTACAATTATTTATATAATTTTTCCCGTTTCAACATTCTGGTGGAGGCAGGAACTATTAGCCAATAGAATTAAAGGCAACATTTTTGCAGATATAATGTATTTCTACTATGAAAATGAAACATCATTTAATTGCTTTCCAAGCATGCATGCTGGTATGTCTATAATTTGTTTTTTTACTTGGTATCAGTATTATAAATTAAAACAAGATTTAAAATCAAGAAATATAGCATTAATCACTTTTACTATTGCGATTGGTGTTATACTGTCAACTTTATTTGTGAAACAACATTATATTATTGATGAAATTGCAGGGATTTTATTGGCTTATGTAGTTGGACATTTTGTCTTTCATAAATGTGAAAGTTGGAAATAATTAAATTTAATAACTATTCTTACGAGCTAAAATGAAAGAAGTATCTCCTGGTATTTTTATAATAAAAGAAAAGGGAGTCATTAAATTAAGAAAACCTCCTGTAAATATTTACATAATAGTTGGAGATAGCCATGGCTTAATTTTTGATGCGGGATACGGAGATAAGAAAACGGTTAAATCCGTTATTAAAGAAATTGAAGAGATCAAAGCCCTATGTCAATCACAAAATAAAGAATTTAAATTAACCCATATTTTACCGAGTCATACTCACCCAGACCATATTTCTGGATTATATAAATTGAGTAAAAGTTTAGGACTTAAAGTAATTCTTACAAAAAAAATGGCTGAAATCATTAAAAACAAGAAATCTTATAGATCTGCTCGCGAAGCAGACCTTTTAAAGGATTTATTTCTTATTAAAAATTTTTGGGGGCATGCTATATCTAAAATAAATGATTTTTTTCACTGGTTTTTTTATAAATATGCTTTTGGCATCAAATTTATAGAAAATCCCGATGAGATTATTGAGGAAGATACTGAAATTTCAATAAATAATGAAAGCTGGAAAATAATAGCTTCGCCTGGTCATGCTATAGACCATATTTCACTTTATAATAAAGAAAAGGGAATCTTATTATCTGGAGATAATGTTATAAAGAATGTGACGACATGGATAGGACCGCCAGGTTCGAATATAGAATCATATGTAAATTCTCTTGAAATGATAAAAAATTTACCTAATCTTAAATTTCTACTAGCCGCTCATGGCAGACCTATTAAAAATCCAATTCGACGAGTAGAAGAAATTATAGTTCACAGAAAGGAACGCACCAAACAGGTCATAGAGATTGTTACTAAATACCCAGAACAGGGAATAACTCCAAAGGAATTAATTAATGAACTTTATCCCCAAGGAGCTAAAATAATACAAAGAATTGGAAGGGGTTGGGTATGTTTAACCTTAAAAATGTTAGAAGAGCAAAGTCTGGTGACCCACATTAGAGAGAAAAAGCAGATAAAATTTTATCCTACAAATAAATTATAATTATAAATCTAATTATTCTTTAGAATTGTAATCTATAAGATTATATGATTAGTGGGTTTTTAACAAATTGGATGCATTAACATAAACCCATAAACCCGCCATAACTGTGTGAATCTATTACTTTTTAAAAAAAAAATAGTTATGGCACTTTTATTTTTTTAATTTACATTTATTAATCTATGTTTCTTTATATTTTATAGCGAACTTTGAAACAAATTTGATGTTAAGGTATGGCGATGGAAATTCAAGAGACTTCTAAAACTGCTGAGAATTTTATAAAACAAAAGAATTTCGAAGGGGCCTTGAGCTTCCTAAAAAAATCTTTAGAAAAAGATCCCAAAAATGCAGAAATTATGATTATGATGGGATATGTTCATACTCAATTAAATTTTAAAGAAATGTCCCCAGAAGACGTTGCGAAAATTTCAAAAAAAGCCTTGGAATTGAATAAAAAATCCCCACTTGTAATGAAATATTTAGGGATTTTAAACTTAGAAAGAAAGGAATACGATAAAGCGATTAGATGTTATACCAAAGCTATTGATTTAGATCCGGATAATGCAGAGATCTGGTTTGGACTAGGGAAAACCTATCAAGAAAAAAATAAAATCAGTAAAGCTATTGAAAGTTATACTAAAGCTGTTGAATTAGATCCAGATTTGATAGATGCCTGGGATTCATTAGCAAATATATATGAGTTAAAAAATGATGATGTGAATGCGATTAATATCTATAAACAAATAATATCTTTAATACCAGATTCTACTGAAGATACTACTAAAGAGGAGCTAAATGCTAAGAAGATAGAAAACTATAGAAACATCCTTTCGTTAGATCCATATAACTTAGAAGCCTGGGAAGGTTTGGCTTTAATTTATGGGGCAAATGAAGAATATGAAAAAGCACTAGTATGTTATGAAAAAGCAACAGAAATTGCTCCCTACGATATTGACCTTTGGCTAAATGTAGGTAATCTTTATGCTGCTAAAAAAGATTATGAAAGTGCGATCGAATATTACGAAAAAGCAATAAATTTAGCCCCAGATCATGCCATAAGGAAAAATATCCCATTAATCAAAAGCTATAAGAAAGTTCTTGAGGTAAAACAAGATGATATTAATATATGGATGAATATGGGCTATGCTTATGAATATAACAAAGAGTATGATGAAGCTTTAAATTGTTATGAAAAAGCCCTAGAAATTGATCCTAATAACTCCCTCGCAAGATATAAATTCTTTTTTCTTACGGAAAATAAGGAATGAGAGAACTGCATTAAAATTTTTGTATATTACTTTTTTTTATAATAACCATTTTATAATTAAAAAAAATAGAATAAATAAAGTTAAATAGCACCCTGTTCTTTTAGATATGCAAGATATGCTCTTTCTTTCTCATCATGAATTTTTTTCAATTCAAGTTTTTGGTCATTCCATTTTGGACCATCTAAGGGAAAGAATTTAATCGCTATAAGGCTTATTAGAATAAATATTGCAGGTAAAATCGTGAATCCAACCATAATCCCTAATTGAGCAGCTTCTGTTTGTGTTTGAGAAGCTCTTTGAAATCCATAAGATGAGATTGTTAGCAAAAAGAGGAAATTAGCAATTGAAATTGCTGGTTTAGTAATAAGTGCATTAACACCACTGTAGCTGGTTTCTCTCCTTTTTGTGGTAAGGATCTCATCATAATCAATAGTTTCAGCAAATACAGCTTGCTGTGTTAAAAAGATCCCCGAAAAACCGATACCAATGATGACAAAGAAGATTATCGCAGTTAATAGAGTACGTCCGATTAAAAATCCTATGATAAATCCCAAACCGCTTAAAATTAGGCTAAAAATATATGTTTTCTTTAACCCATATTTCGCAACCAATTTACTATAACTATAAGTAAATGCGAATACCATCGCAAAAAAAACTAATATGGGAAGCAATGCTAAAATACCACCTAATTCTAGAACATAGTCTATGTAATAAAAAATGGCTGTTGTTAAAATTGTCTGTGCGAGAATGAAACTGAAAATACTAACCTCAAATATTAGAAATGGTTTATTTTTAAAAGTTTCTTTTAAACTGTCTACCATTCCCAAAGCCTCTTCGATTTGGGTGTATTCGTTCTCTTTCAAATAATAACTACAAATAAATAACACAACAGCGCACACAATTCCTACGATAACCATCGAAATCAAAAAAATAGGGTCTACTGATGTTGATTCATTCCCAGTAAGAAGTAGTACGGGTAATATGAGGGAAATTAAAAAACCTAAAGCACTGAATATTGAACCATAAATCATTAAATTGGCTCGTGCTTTTGACGATATCGCCATTTCTGCGGGCAATGAATAATAGATAAGCCCCACTATGGTATATATGCTATCAAATGTGAATAAAATAAAGAGTAGATAAACAAATAGAGCTAGTTCATTGGATATATCGACCAAAGGGAACCATACCAAAATAAACAATATTCCATATACTGGTGCTCCAAAACGAATATATGGAATTCTGCGACCCCATTTAGATTTAGTGCGATCTTGAATAAAACCAAAAAGGGGATCATTTATCGAATTCCAAAATGCGAAAATAAGCCAAGCTAAACCAATGAATTCTTCGCTTAATCCTAATTTTACATTATAATAAAAAGTCATAGCAGCAAACGCAACATTTGATAAAATTACATGCACGGTTTGGCCAATCCCAAATGCGAATTTTGTATTTTTAGGTAGTTTTTCCTCAAATAAACTACTGTGATTAGAACTCAATTTTTTTACCTTCTAATAACATTTTTTAATTAATTTATATTAATTTAGATTTATTCTTAATTTAAATCTATATTTTCATAATTTCTCTTATTATATCTCTTTAGGCTTTATAACCTATGAAATAAGATTCTAAAAATTCTGCACACATGTCTGTTTTAAATTTTGAATTTTCTATGTATAATTTAAATGAATCTCAGTAGCACTCCGGAGTATTTTAATAGTAATTTTATAAAAAAAAATACCATACATTACCGGCATTACCAAGATAATATTGTAAAGAATTGTAAGGCAAAAAATAGTTTGGTAGTTTTACCAACTGGACTTGGAAAAACAATAATTGGTATTCTATTAATAGCTAATGCGCTTGAGAAATATAATGGAAAAGCAAAAATAATAGTATTAGCACCAACTAGACCCTTAGTTGCGCAACATAAGGCTTCATGTGAAAAGTTTTTAGATGTGGATAAAAATGGAATTTCTCTTTTAACTGGGAAAATATCTCCTGAAAGAAGAATTATCAGCTTTTATGATTCAAGAATCATAATATCTACACCCCAAGTTATTAAAAACGACTTAATGAGAGGCAGATACGATTTAAGTCAAGTAGCATTAATAATTTTTGATGAGGCACATAGAACTAGGGGCAATTATGCCTATAATTTTATTTCAAATGAATATATTAACACCTGTGGAGATCCATTAATTCTAGGTTTAACAGCATCTCCAGGAAAAGATCTTAATCGTATTCAACAATTATGTGATAACTTATGTATAGAAAAAATTGTATATAAATCACATGAAGATGAAGATGTGGAGCGTTATATTTACGATATCGATACTTTTATAGAGAAAGTGGACTTACCAATAAACTATCTTGAAATTAGTGGAGTCTGGAATAACTTATTTAAAAAATTTTTAAGATTTTTTATTGAAAGAAACTTAATTAATCCATATAAAAAATATTACTCAAAAATAGATTTCTTAAGGATATGTCATGATTTAACATTATCTTTAAAGTATGAAAAATTTTTAAATTCAGATATATTTGATGAAGAATTCACGCAACAATTATCTTTTCAATCACCTAAAATAATTGATCTTGTGAAAGAGAAAAAATTGAATATTCAATCTATATTCTCTTATAGCTCTAGTTGTATTTCATTACTTCATGCGAAAGATTTATTGGAAACACAGGATATTTCCCTCTTTCGGTCATTTTTAGAAAAAATTTCTTATAAAGCAGAACAAGATGTTTTATCTGCTAAAAGGATTGCCAATTCGGAGCACTTTAAGTTTATAACTTCCTCATTTAAAAAATTAAATTATTCAGATTCGCATCATCCTAAAATTGATAAACTAATATCAATAATTAAAGAAGAGTTGGAATTATTTAATAATAAAAAAATGATTATTTTTACCCAATATAGAGAAACAGCTGAATTATTGAAAACAAAATTAGTAAAGGAATTTCTCACTTCCGAACAACTTAAAATTGAAAAATTTATAGGACAATCAACGAAATTTGATGATTTTGGTTACTCTCAAAATGAGCAAATTAAGATTCTAGATGAATTTAGGAGGAATATTATAAATATTTTAATAGCAACCAGTGTTGCTGAAGAAGGATTAGATATCCCAAATGTTGATAGTATAATTTTTTATGAACCAGTTCCATCAGAAATTAGGTTAATTCAAAGACGAGGAAGAACCGGAAGATCTTATAATGGAAGATGTTATATTTTAATGACAAGTGGAACCGTTGATGTTCCTTTTCATCTTGTAGCTTGTCGAAAGGAAAATGAGATGAAATATGTATTAACAGAAGCTAAACAGTTAAAATTGTCGAAAAGTTTGGAACGTAGAGATATTAATTTATCCTCCTCTCCGAAATGCCATTCTGAGTTAGAACTCATAAAAAATTTTAGAGAAAGAAAAGATGAAGAAAAAGTATTGTTAGCAAACCGTTCAATTGAAGAAATTATATATAAATTAGATATTTTTTCAAAATCTTCTGAATTCAAGAAATTAAAGGATTTTGGCGTAACATTTTATTCAGATATTAATAGCATTACAAAATCACGTATGCGAAATAATATTCTTAAAATCAAAGGTAAGAAAAACGAGACTTCTAAACTATACAAGAAAAACTTAAACAAGAATATAAAAACATTAATAAATATTGCCAAGAATAGTGGAAATGGATTAATGGAATTCTCTAAATTCCAAACTCTTGCAGGTTTAGAGAATATCATGGATAAGAAATTTTACGCACATTTTAATCAAGCCTGTAATTTGGGTTATTTAAAGAAAGAAAAAAACTATGTGCGTCTAATAAAAGATTATGGATAAGTTAAGAATTCATTAAACGGGCCAGGATTTCCGGAAAACTTTCTGGTGTTGATGCAATTACATCAATTCCTAACTGATGGATTTCTTTAGCTAATTGTTTATTATAAAAAGGTTTAGCATTTGAAGATAAAGATGCTATACCCAAAACTTTAGTCCCCCCCTCTAAAATTTCTTTTAACGCTCTTATTAAATCATATACAGGTCTTCCCTCATAGAAATCACTAATAATGACCATAATGGCTTTTTTTGGTTTTTTAATCAAACTTCGCCCATATCTTACCGCCTTACTTATATCAGTTCCCCCTCCAAGCTGTACAGACATAAGAATATCTACAGGATCATCAATTTTTTTTGATAAATCTACGACTTGTGTATCAAATATAATTAAGTTTGTATGGATTGCTGGTAAACTTGAAAATATGGAGGCCATGATTACGGAATAGATAACGGAGTCTGCCATTGAACCGCTTTCATCAACTAATACAATAATTTGCCACGCCTTACGGCGTTTTTCATTCGTGAAGAAACGCGGCTCTGCCATTATTAATTTATGAATTTTTGAATCATAGTGTTTTAAATTGCGCATAATACTTTGTTTCCAATCAATATTTCTAAAAACTTTTACTGGAGTATGAGAATCACGCTTAATGGCTCCAACAATATGTCTTTCCACTTCAGATTTTAATTGATTTTTAATCTGCTCTACCACTTTTTTTACTACCCTTCGAGCCACATCTTTAACATTGGGCGAAAGCATATTTTTCAATGAAAGAATGGTTTTAACCATCTCGAGATTTGGCTCAACTTTATCAAATAGTTCTGGATGTTTTATTAAATCTGCAATTTTTGATTTCTTTACTAAATCATTTTCAAGAACTTCTTTAGCTTTATTTGGAAACAAATTTTTTACGTTTTCAATCCATTTTGGAATAGAAAGCCTGCTAGATGCTAAATTTGCTCCCCTTTTTTCTTGAGCTGTATTATACACTAAATTCAAAGTGTTATCAATATCTTTAAATTTAGTGGTCATTGGCTGATTGCCAGTAGAAGGATGAGTACCTCCAGCATTACTTGGTTTGAAGTTAGTTCTTCCATAATTCTGCTTGCTAGGGGTTTTGACTTTTGTTTTATTGAGACTAGTTTTCCCTCCCGCTTGTCCCCTAGTATTGGAACTGTTAGAACTTGATGCATTTGGATTTGTACCCATACCTCCTTTAGTATTTGCATTTTGCTTTGGGGCTTCCTTTGGTTGATTATTACTCATTTTGGGGTCATTTTTACCTAAAAATTGGTCACCTGCAATATTACTAATTCCCTGATCCTCAGCTTTTTCTCCAAGAATTAATCTCCATCTTGTCAATGACAATTTCTGCTGTTCTGTTAGATTTTTATAAATTTCATAACTTTTAAATGAGGTATTAACTGATTCATCTTTAATATTCATAATTTTAGACCTCATTAAACCACTTTTTGAAAATTTTATAGACTTTCTCGTTAATTTGAAAAAAAAATAAAAGGTATTTATCCTCAATTTTCTCCGTTAATTCCTTAAATTTAGACGTTTTTAATCCATATAATTCTGCAATTTTCTCCACAAATACTTCATATTCCCTCAAACTAAGCTCAGAGAATGTTTTCCTGAGCGATGGAACAATGCTCAGAAAAATGTTGGTTTCTATGTTCTCAATAATTTCGGAAAGTAATTTTATAATATCACTGTTATATAATAACTTTGTTTGACATACAAAAATCAAGCCTCTAACAAATTCTCCTACTCTAACTTTTATGGAATCTTCGCTTTGCACATATTCACGAATTAAGTATTCAATATCTTTGATTTGTATAGAATTCATTAAATAGAGAATTCCTATACATCCACCCCTTATAAAATCATTATCAGAATTATCTATACAGGTTTTTAAGCCCTCTTCGAACATATTAATATTTAATTTTATTGTAGAGAGCCCAATTAAGGTTGTAGCCATATCCTTTACAGCAATTATAAATGTATCCTCTAAATCTTTTGGTGGATTTGCCATCATTGGAAGAGAAAAGCAAGATGCAAAGTAGCATCTTGAAATTAGTTTGTTAATAAGATTTAGATTATATCCTTGATTTTTCATCATGTGAAGCAATCTAAATATTATGATAAGATTACTAAATCCGCGTGATAAAGTCAAAAATTTATCATCTTTGTCCAGAGAATCAATACATACTATTACAATATGAGGGAATAGAGTAGGTAATCCCATGACCAAAGTATGATATAATAATAAAGAAATCTTTTGGAAATCTTTAATATATTTTTTTGATTCCTCTATTAACATATTTTTAGTTGCTTCTTCTATAGTAGAACCATAATTGCTCAATTCAATTAACTTTGCATCCACATTTGGATTCCAACTAAGAATCCATTCTTCCTCAAATACTCCACTCACTCCCTGTAATAAATCTGGTCCTTTATTTCGTTCTAAAATACCAAGATTGAGATATTTAACTCTCCAAAAAAGGTGAGATTTCTTTTGATCAGTTTCATCCCTAAGGTTTAATTTATGTAATTTTGATTTCTCTTTTAAATTTATGTTAAAAGATTCAAACCTTAAGTAAAAATCTGCTTGTAGAGGCAATTGCTTAATTGATTTTGTAATTTTCCCAATCTTAAATCCTACAACTCTATCTCTTATGAACTCTTTTAAATAGGCTCCTTCTATATCCGGATTACCTTTCACTAAACTCATATATATGGCATCTATAATATCATTTAAACAAGGTTCATTCCTTCTACGCATCATAGCTAGCATTTTAGCACTTTGAAAAGTATTTATTGAATCAACAACAGAAATATCATATTTTTTTATTCTTGCATCGCTATATATATCTGTTATTAACTCCAATGCAGCCGCTTCAAAAGCATATTGAGTATCCTTAATCATATTTTTCCATATATATTCATAAAATTGAGGCCCTTGATTCCCAGAACCATAGCCATATGTTTCACTCATTCTGTAAAAGGAATAAGGCACTAAAGAATTAAACAAGCCTTTTTCTGGAAATAAAATTTTTTTCGGAACTGTATCTGCTAACGCAACTGAGTGAATTCCTCCTGTAATTATTAGAACATCCTTTTCATCTACTCCATACTTTTTTATATAGTATTCTATATTAAATTTCATGAATTTTTCTCTTTCAATGGAACCATTTAGTTCTGAAGCCATGTTTGGAATTGTTTTTCTTATACAGGCACAAAAAATTAGATAACTTTCTAAAATATCGTTAATTTGTGTTTTATTAGCACCAATCTCAAATAGAGTGTCCCAAGTTTCGTTAAAACTATCAAATTGAAAAATTTGTGCTATTTCTTTATAGAATAGACTAGA
>JBHLNT010000314.1:0-3612 GCA_048941265.1 Promethearchaeota archaeon | reverse complement strand
GGCATTGTAGAGCTTTTTACTGATGATGGTAAGGATTCTCTTAATTTAATGGGGACATTTGATACTGAGAATTTTGACGAGGTTAAAATCGGAAAAGAGGTCGAATTATTACCTAATGATAAAAATATTTTATTTAAAATAATTGGTGATTGATGAATGAGAAATGTTGCAGTAATTGGCGCAGGAGTCTCTCCTTTTGGAAGGTTAGATAAGCTTTTATATCAAGAAATTGGAAGACCTGCGGTAAACGACGCGATTGATAATTCGGGTATTGATCGAAAACTGATCCAGAGCTGTTATTACGGAACATGCGGAGGGGTAGGAGTCGGTCATGAAATTATGAATGAAACCGGATTAATAGGAATTCCAATCACACAGGTGGTCAATGCCTGCAGTTCGAGTTCTAATGCCTTCCGGCTAGCCTTTATGGATATAGCTTCGGGTATGAGCGACTGTGTTATAGCCATGGGAATTGAGAAAATGAAGGATGTTTCTATGGCGGTTGTAGGAGGAGGAACACGATTTCAAATCGAGGGGAAAGCTTATAGTTACGGTTTTCCTATAGCAGGTGGATTAGGAGGCGGGATGGCCGCCGGATTTGCATTATTGGCACGAGGCCATATAAAAGCATACGGTACAAAAAATGAAGATCTTGCGAATATTGTGGTGAAAAGCAGAAAAAATGCCTCAAAAAATCCCAAAGCCGAATTTCAAAATCCCATGTCTATGGATGAAGTATTAAATGATGTCATGATTAATGATCCATTAACCAGATCGCAATGTTGCCCCCGAACTGATGGAGCCGCAGCTGTTATTTTAATGAGTGAGGAATGGGTAAAAAAGTACAGAATCGATACCCCAGTATGGATAAAGGGATCTGCTATGGGAAGCCAATTTTTACTTGGAGAAACAGAAAAACCATATTACGGCTTCACCACCGACGTTAAAATTTCCAGAACTGCGTTTAAAATGGCTGGAGTCGAACCTAAGGATTTCTATAAAAAGGGATTTGGCGAATGCCATGATTGTTTTTCAATTTCGGAACTTGTTCATTATGAGGATTTTGGCTTTTGTAAAAAAGGTGATGGCGCTCATATGATTAATGATGGCATCGTGGAAATAGACGGAGATCTTCCCCTTAACCCAAGTGGTGGATTACTCTCTTGCGGTCATCCTCTTGGGGCAACTGGCGTACGGCAGATTGCTGAAATACTATTCCAAATGCGAAAAGATAAAGAAGTTGCTAAGCGCCAAGTTCCGGATAAACACTTGGACATTGCATTTACCCATACATTAGGACAACCAGGTTTAGGTTTTACTAATGTAATGCATGTTTTTTCTCGAAATCTTTAAGAATTTTTTTCCTGTTAATCTAATTTTATTGAAGAATTTTCTAATTTAAACCTAAATATATCCAGAAAATGCTGTATTTTTTTTATTCGAAATTAAAAAAAAAGAAGAAAAAATTATTACTTAAACCTTTGAGTTATTTACTGATTGATTGAAGTTATTTTTTTTTTGGTTTATTTAATGATTTTAACTAAATTGAATCTAAAAAAATTATATAATATATTATTATAATTTATTTAATCTCGTTTTACCTCATATCCTACCTTCTCTCTATCAAATGTCATTTCAGTAATGCCACGTTCTTTAAGAAATCGCTTCATTACGCGATGTACTTCGCTTTTAGGGAGCTCTTCTACAAAATCAATATACCGTGGTATCATAAAGTAGGCCATCTTACCTTGACAGAAATCTAAAAGTTCCTCCGGAGTCATCTTCTCACCCGGTTTAAGGACAACAGAAACCATTACCTCATCTTCTCCTAATTCCGATTTTACACCGAATGCTGCCGATTCTAACACTCTATCATTTAGATTAATTATTCTTTCAATACTGTAGGGTGCAATGTTTTCGCCGCGTCTTCGAATTGATTCTTTTTTCCTGTCTACGAAAAAGAACCATCCATCTTTATCCTTATATGCTAAATCACCGGTAAGAAACCATTTTTGACCGTCTTTTCCCTCTCCTATCAGACTTTTAGAAGATTCTTCATCTTTATAATATTTCACGGTTCTTTGTTTAACTTCACTCTCTCTGACTAAAAAAACTAATTCTCCAACTTTTTCGGGTTCTGTAAAAATAGTTCCATCATCATTCATGATTTCAGCAACTATGCCGGGTAATTGTTTTCCCATAGTCCCTGGAGGAACATCTTCTGCTCCGCCTGTGGTGAGCATGAAACCTCCCCCATCAGTTGCTCCATAACCTTCAGACAATTTTACTCCAAATCTCTCTTGAAATGCTACCCACAATTCTTTTGGGCATGCCGCGGAATTAATTTGCCTTACGCTATGATCCTTATCTTTTGGTTTTTCAGGCTGTTTCATTAAAATAGGAATCATTGCTCCAAGGGCATTATGTACAGTTACTCCATATCTACGCATTATATCCCAATGCCGGCTGGCACTAAATCTTTTTGCTAATATTAATGGTCTTTCTGAAAAGAAAGCGGGTAAGCTTGTTAGAAAAAGTGCATTTGAATGGAATAGGGGCAAGCAGGTAAAAAGTATATCATCTGATTCTGCCAGCATAGACATCATACCCATAAGAGTTTGGATAGTTAAACCCCCTATTAACTTGCCTTGCCAAAACATTACAGCTTTAGGAAGTCCTGTTGTCCCCGCAGTATACATGAGCATTACCATATCTTTTGTACTTATCTCCATTTCGATATCATCTTCTGACGCTTTCATTACTTCTTGGAGAGATATGGTTTCTTCTGGTAATTTAAAATTGGATGGTGTCTCATTTGTATCTACGATAATATTTCTAATTTTGGGCAGCCGATCTTTAACTTCTAAAACTGCATCTAAAAAGGACCAATGAACTATGATCGCGGATGCATCAGAATGATCAATTATAAATTGTAAACCATCCCCTTTTAAGGCAATGTTTACCATGACAGTATAAGTTCCTGTTTTGAAAGTGGCAAACACAGTAAGTAAAAATTCGGGAGAGTTGATCTCCATTAAAGCTACTCCTTCACCTTTCTTTAGACCTAAATTAAGAAGACCATTTCCTAAACGATTAGATAATAAGTGCATATCTTTATAGGTATATTTCTCATCGATTTCCTTATCAAAATCCCTAATGTATGTCATAAAAACTTTATCTGGTACTGTTTCTGCCTTATGTTTAATAATATCTCTTAATAACGTCCTTCTAGATATTCTAAATTTTTTTTCTGACATTTATATCCCTAATTTTAAAAAATTGAATTATATAAATTTTAAACTATATTTACTTTAATTTTCTTGCAAACGTTTGAGCATCATTCATTGCTTCAGCTATATCTCGAGGTCTTTTGCAGTCCCCTATAAGCTGAATTTTAAATGTAACTTCTTCCAATTCTTTTTTCAACTTTTTAGCTTTTGTTATTCGAGATCCGCAATAAATTAAAGTATCTGCTTCAATAAATTGTTCCGTTTTATTTTCATCCAGAAACTTTACTCCCTTATCTGAAACTTCCAAAAGTTTTGCTTTTGTATAGATTGGAATGTTATTATCTCTAAAATATTCAAGTATCCATAATCGTCGTCCAGTAGC
>JBHLNT010000313.1:0-3634 GCA_048941265.1 Promethearchaeota archaeon | reverse complement strand
TCCGGCACATATCTATTAGAGCAGTTTCGCTGATATGCTGCTTTTAGATTCAGCTTAGTAATCTCAGATTCATGTTCTTTAAGATAATTATAGACGTATTCAAAAATATGGACGGGTTTAAAAGGTACATCTATGTTATTCCTTTGACAATATGAAGTATATAATCCATAGCACTCGTCATGCCAGCAAATTACTTCGGTATCTTTTGAAACTCCTGCTTTTCTAAAATTATCAATTATAGTTGGAACACGTTCTTTAATTATTGAAGGTTTTGCTACATGTTGATATACCAATTGGCAGAAATAATGCAAACCTCCTACAGATTGCAGATCATCAAACATTTGTCCGGACATTTGTTTTGCATTTACTCTGGGAAATGCGCATTTATTTAAAACTGGCTTAGTTGGATCAAGCGGTCTTGCTTTAAATTCACCCTTTGCTGCATACGTATTAACTGAGTTCTGGGCAATCGAAGGTGAAATATTTTGAGATTGATATCTTTCCTGTAATTCATTGATTAAATCAAAAGGATGGGAATGATATGGACAATATTCATCGCAAGCAAAACAAAGCATACAATCTTTTAATATACGACAATCTTCATCCTCATTAAGCAATTTGTTAATTTCTGCTCTTGCTGCTTCAATTTTTTCAAATTCAATCCACTGACATTTCATCATACAATCAATGCCTTCACATTCGGAACAATGAGATTTATCAAATATTTTAATACACCTTATTTAGTTTTTTTATTATTTTTGAATAATTATTAGTTATAATTGTAATTATATAACAGTAATTATTAACTTTATTCGGTCATAAGAATTTAAATAAGACTGAAATCTTTTACAGTTTAGTAGTAAATCTATATTTGGCAATATTCTGAAAAAAAAATAGATAAATCATTGAGCATGTAAATACTTAAGTTTCAAATAATTTCAGAATGATAGTCAAAATGACAGAAAAAAAAGCTTTTCAAGACTATTATCCAGAACTATTTAGTTATTGTTATGGATGTGGTCGCTTAAATGAAAAGGGATTAAAGATAAAAAGCTACTGGGATGGAGAAGAGAGCATTTGCAAATTTAAACCCTATCCATATCATACTGCATTTCCAAACTTTGTATACGGGGGTCTAATCGCCTCTATAATTGATTGCCATGGTACTGGTACCGCAGCTGCGGCCGCTTATCGTGCTGAAGGTCGAGAAATGGATACAGAGCCCCCACTAAGGTATGTGACAGCATCTCTACATGTGAATTACAAAAAGCCAACTCCAATTGATACAACTCTAGTTCTAAGAGGCAACGTAAAAGAAATTAAAGGAAAAAAAGTAATTGTCGAAGTTAAATTATATGCCAATGATGATCTATGCGCAGAGGGAGAAGTTATCGCGGTAAAAGTACCCGAAACGATGATTTCTAAACTATAATAAAAACGAAAAAAAATTAAGTTCTTTTTATAACAAATTGTTTATCTTGCTTTTGATTCCATAGCTTTTTTAGAAGATGAGCTGCCATTTTAGGTCTACGGTCTCTTGTAAACACTCCCTTATAATTATAAGCACCCACTCTATGGATCCCTTGAGGTGTTTTAAAATCACACATATTCCAAATATGTTGTCCTATGACATAAGGCTTACTATTTATGAGTTCGATATATTTTTTCAAAAAATCGACTTGATACTCTTCGCTGAACATTTCGGGTGGTTGTGAGTGCCATCCTGGAATAGCATCTGCTCCAAATTCCGTTAGAATTATTGGTTTTTTATATTTTTGATAAAATTTGTCAATTTCTTTTGATAGGTCTTCACACCCTTCATCAATTTGTCCCGGTCCTATATACCATGCATAATATCGATTCATGCAGACAATATCTAGAAATTCAAAGGCTCTATCTCTAACACCTTGCATATTAATTACGGTAACTAGTCTTGTTGGATCAAGTCCCTTACTTAAATCATATAACTCTCTGAAAAATTCTTTTGATTTCGTGCTAGAATGAGGTTCATTTGCCAAACTCCATATGATTACGCTTGGATGATTCTTATCACGAGCGATAAGTTCTCGGGTATATTGTTTACAAAGCTCGAGATGGCGTTCAATATGGCGTTTGTGAAATGTTAACCCCACTGCTGGAGTTTCATCTATAACTAAAAAACCGAGTTGGTCTGCCAGATCCATCATTTGTTCGGAATAAGGATAATGAGAAGTTCGAAAGGAATTGGCACCAATCCACTTCATCAGCGAATAATCTTTAATTATAACTGCGGGATTATATCCCCTTCCCGTTATAGGAAAATCAATGTGTTTGGCAACTCCGATTAATTCGATTGGTTTACCATTTAGGAGCAATTGATCTCCAGAAACTTCGATCGTTCTTATTCCAATTTTTAGTTGATATGAATCGAAAGTTACTTCATTTTTTAAGAGCTCAACTGTGAGTTCATATAAATTTGGGTGGTCAGGCTCCCATAACACAGCCTTTTGCACTTCCATTGTACATTCTCCCATTTTATCATCTATTATAATTGATTTTGATATATTGGCTCCATGACCAATTATGGTAAAGCGTGCAGTTAAGGAACTTTTTTCAGCATATTCAATAATCATTTGGACTTTTGCCTTATCTCCTTCGATGAAAGTACGAACAGTTATGTCTTCGATTCCATTGTTTGGTATAGAATAGAGTAATACTGGACGATGAATACCACAATAGGGAAAAAAATCAAAGTTAGTCGCTGGATAGAACATAGGACGCCCTCCGGGGGGAACTCGATCATCGGCTAAATTCCCATCTACTCTCACAACTAAATGATTGTTCTGAGCTTTTAATTTAGAAGTTACATCAAACTCGAAAGGAATATGTCCACCCTCGTGTTGCCCAAGTTGATCTCCGTTCAGCCAAACCTCCGCTATATAGTTTACAGAGCCAAATCGTAGAATTATTTTTTGTTCGGTCCAAGCCCATGGAAGATCAAAATACGTTTGATACCATGCGGGTCCTAAAAAGTCACGATTATCGGCAAATTGGTCGTTCCAGCTTGCAGGTACAGCAATTGGCTGGCTTTTATCAAATCCAGATTGCCAATTTTCTTTTAAACCTTCATTATTGATATCAAAACGGAAATCCCAAAAGCCGGATAAATCTATAAATTGACGATATTTATTTCTTTGAGGATAAAGCATCTAATCTTCTCTTCTGTTTTTTTCTATTAAATTTTTTATTATAAGAAATAAAGGAGGATTAATAAATATCTTAATTTTACCAAATTCATAGATAATGAATTAAATTTGTATGAGGAATTTAGATTGAATATAAATGAAATTAAACAAGTTATGGTAATTGGAGCTGGAACCATGGGACATTCCATTGCCCAGGTATATGCTCAATCAGGATTTGATGTAGATCTTGTAGATTTAAAGCAAGAGATGCTTAATATCGCACTAAATAAAATTAAATTCAATTTAAATCTTTTAGCCGATTATCAACGCGTTTCATCTGATGAGATTCCTTCAATTGTAAATCGTATTAATCCCTTGACAGATCTTGAAACCGCAGCTAAAAGGGCAGATTATGTTGTTGAAGCTGTGAGCGAAAATAAAGATATAAAAAGAGGAGTATACTCTCAATT
>JBHLNT010000099.1:0-15158 GCA_048941265.1 Promethearchaeota archaeon | reverse complement strand
AATATATTCAACAAATTTAACTCTACTTTAGCCATAAGAATCCTTTTATTTTAGTTAATTATAATTAAGAATTTTATATGTTAAATTAATATCTTTATCAAATTTTATAAAAAATTTATGATTTTAAATTTAATTATAATAAAACAAAAAATATAGACAAAAACTCCTTATTTAAGTTATATTAATCTCTTCCATATTTTTTATAGCCTCAGAGATCAAATTCTCTAATTCTAGCGAATTATATATCTCTAATACCCTTTCTTTGTGGATTTCTTGATTTTGCGGCTTAAAAAAACAATAATCTAGAGTATTGAAATTTTTTGATATTTTAGTAGTCGTTTCATTTATCTCATCTGATTCTAAAGCTATTAATGGTGTAAATATAGGATATTTCGAGAATACATAATTTATAGAAATTGATTCAAAATCAATTATATCAGGGCATAATGTTAAGTTATTTAAACTAATTCCATCAGTAATAGCTTCTATTCTTCGAAAATCTTCAATTTGTAATCCTATTAATACTCTTGATATAATTTCAAATCTTAAAAGCCTGCACATCACACATAAATATTTTTTATCAGCTAAATTATCCCAAATTTTTCTTAATATTGTGAGTAAATTGATTATCCTAAGCTTAAATCTTACATGAGGTATATATGCTAGAATCTCTTTCCAATTATTTATCCATATTTCTAGATTATTATTATAATCAGTTAGTTTGAATAAAATTGGATAAATATTACAACCTCTTCTCATTAATAAAAATCCTGCTAACAAATCATTTAGTCTGCCAACATCCATACAGCAAACTTTTTTATTTACTTCAATTGGCAAACCCTCCCATTTACTTTTAATGATATCTGTGAAAATATAAGAAAAATCCCCTCTGATTTCAATGAAAATTCTTTTAATCGGATTTGACAAATTTACTTTTAGATTTAATTTACTAAAATGATCTAACACCGCTTTTCCAACTTTTATAGCAACATCTTGAGAGGTATAATCATGTTTTCCTGAACGCTTTACTCTTATAGCAAAAGTATCATTTTCAACTAATATATCTTCACATACTTCAAGCGTCCTTTGAACAATATTTTTCAGATTATTCGACGTTCTTAGTGTGGGACTAAATGAATCAATGCCAAAGATGTTTTCCAATAATTCTATCGCTTTTTGAATATCTTCGTTGTTAAAAAAGAAAAATAATCGAGTCGAATCATTGCTTAACTGATATTTGTGAAATGGTATTGTCGCCCTATTTAAACTCTGTTTGATATTAATTGTTAAAGTTTTCATCATCCGCATTCTAACTTTCATGGATTTAAGCCAAATTTCAGGAGATGGATTTATTTTTATCAAGTTATATTGTTTTAAAATATGAAGCTGACTCATTATTTTATTAAGTATCTCTTTTAATTGAAATTTTTTGCTTGAATGTTAGCAATATAATTTTATAGGATATATTTTATGCTAAAATTGTAATATTATATGTTCCAATTATTTTTTTTTTTCCGGTTTTGAGATTATGTTCAGTTAATATTACTAATCCATCTTTATAAATATCTATTTCAATAAATATCGGATTAAAATGATCCCCTTGTAAATTGCCTCCATTAGAGAAAATTGAATTCTCTATTTTTACATTAAAAGAAATACTTGGAGTACTATTTAGAACAACACCAATTCTTGAACGTGATATTTGTGAAAGAACATCTCCCGCATCAGTTAATTCTGTTCTCCAAACACTCAAAGGAGTAGGAATAAAATTGTGAAAACAGCCGATGGCAAATAATTTTTCATGACTAAAACTTAATACTTTTTCCATAAATTTATGTAATTTTTTTCGTCCAATAAACCCAATTTTAGAATCGGTAGTTGTTGAATTAAATCCTTGAAAAAATAATTTTTCATTTTCATATAAAGGATCCAATGGGCCAATAATTTTTTGCCAAAATTGCCAAGCTGGTGGTTTCGAGTCGCTATACCCGGGAACAACTAAATAGGGATGCTTAATTAAAGCTAATTTTTCTTTTGCAATTTCAAATTCTTCTTTATAACTGTTTTTTGTTAGATTTCCAATATGAGCTACTAAATCCACATCTTCAATGCTATTTATTATATTAATTGCTTTTTCATAATTTGTTGCTTTATCTTCTAATTGTTCTGAAATATGTGTGTTGCATAACTGTATCAATTTACAAAAAGGCTTTTCTTTTAACTTAGGCATTCGAGGATGATAATAATTAATTATTCTATTGATCTCCTTAACAAATGAGCTCTCAAGGGTGGGTATTATTTTGAAATTTAAGGTTTTATCTTTTATATCAATAATAGAATAACTAAAGAGTTCACGGTACCTTGTCTTATTACATGAAAAGGTTCCAGCATTAAAAATATATAAATTTTTTTCACTGTTGCTAACATCATATATATTTGAGATATGACGATGTCCATTTAATATCAGATCTGCTTTTGATTCTAGGAGCATTTTAAGCATATTTCCTGAATCATCAATTGCTGATCTTTCCTTACCCGTATATGGAATAGGAATCAGCTGATGATGAAAACAAACGATCTTTATTTTATCCTTCCTTTCAGGTTTGATCAATCGTTTTTTTACAGCATCAATTGTATTGTGATGGATTACACCCCCCGCTAAATCTGGTTTTGTTGAATCAATTCCTATAACATAAATACTTTCATCTTCAAATTCAAAATGCCTTTCTCCAAGAATTTCCTCAAATAGTAAATAACCTACATTTAGAGAATCATGATTACCTATGATATAACGCAATGGAGCTTTTGAAATTGGCTTAAATTTGTTATATAGGTCAAGAGCATATTCATAATCTAATAAGGTACCAGTATCAGTGATGTCACCGAGATGCAGAAATAAATCTACATTCTTTATCTTGTTTATTTCTTCGATACCTTTATTAAATGCCTTAAGATTAAAGTTTGTGCCTGTTGGCGTAATATGAGTGTCTGATACAATTACAATTCTTTTCTTAGAATCAACTTTATTTTGATCTTGAATGATTCTTTCTGATTGCATAACAAATTCACAAATTTTTCAACTTTGCTGGATGACCCGTATAAATTAAATTTTCTTCCAAAACTTGATTAAAATCTGTATATGAGTGAGCTGAAAGCTTAGCACCTTTTCTTATTCTTGTACCAGGCAAAAGAACGCATTTGGCACCAATTACAGTATTATCTTCTATGGCAATTTTTTTAAGAATAAATTTATCTTGCTCTATTCCAAAACTTATAATAGTGCTTGCCATTCCAATGATTACATTTCTGCCAATTGACACAAATTCAGAGGATATCCAACTGTTATCACAAACACTACTCTTCCCAATTTTTACACCAAAAAATCTTAGTGTAAAACGATTCTTACACCATGGAAATGGATTTGAGGCGATTAAAAATAATGGCCATTTTTTGATTAAATTTCTTAAATTCCAATAAAAATAATCTTTATCATTAATTTCTCTCTTAAAAATACCCTCTTTTGGTTGGTGAATTAATTTAACAATTTTCAAAAATAGAAATGCAATTAAAATTGCACTAAATTGAAGAATATATACAGCTAATATAATATTAACTGGCAAAAGCACAAAAAATAATAAATATTCATCCTCTTTCCAGAAATACAAAATATAATAATATTCAAATAGTGATAAAGGAATAAAACTAAGTAGTATAATTAATATATATAGAACAAGATATTTATTACGAATCTTCTCGTCGATGGGTGTAGGAGATTGACCTTTCAGAGATGCTGGTTGAAACATTTTTTAATTCTGACCCCCCGGATTATCACTCTGATCTGATTTTTTAATTCTCTCTGCTTTTTCTAGGGATTGTTCCAAAGTTTGTATTGGAAAATTGACAGAAACAGGTGTTCCAACGTGAATCAAATCACTTTCAAGTTTTTGACCAATCCAAGTATAACTATTGGCTCCTAAAACAGCTCTATCCTTCATAACTGTTCCTGGAGATATTATCGTCTGAGGACCAACAACACAAGCTTTTCCTATTTTTACTTTCTTGATAATCACTTTATCATGATAGATTAAATGTGAAAAAATACAGATATTAAGAGAAGTCATGGAAAAATCACCTATTTCCACAAATATTGGATCAATATAACCCTCATAAGCAACTACATTTTTCCCAATTTTTACTCCAAATACACGATAACATATGATATCTATCCAGGGAAGAGGTGTCACTCTCGCTAACCAAATTGGCAAATAAGCAGTCCAAAATCGCCGATGTACATATTTCCAATCTTTGCTCCCTCTTTCGAAAATCCCCTCTCTTGGAGGATGAATCCAATTTAATAGTTTCATAATACCAGCAGAGAAAAATATGATAGAAAAGGTAAATAAAAAGATATTTCCATATATATTTAAAGGTAAAAGCAGAACTAAAAGCCAATAAAACCAATCCTCTTCAATAATACTCACAGAGTAAATTAAATTTCCTGTAAAAAAATAATATAAATAGTTTATATACCATAAATTTAACACAATCACTATGATAATTCCAAAATATAGCTGAAATAGAATAACTAAGGAAAATGAAGTTTTAAATACTCCCGAAGTTGAAATGAATTCAATATTTTGGATTGATTTATCTTCTTGACTCAATTATCTCATTTATTTTTAATTTAATTTCACTTACTTTATAATATTATAAGAGAATAATTATATATTCACATATTTGTTATATTAATACTTTTTATTTCCAATTAAAAATTGAAAATTCTTAAAAAACCAATAATCTTTAATTTAAAAAATAGTTAAAAAACAGTAATCTATAATATATATATTATTAAGAAATAATACATTTAAAAATCTAAAGATTAAAAATAAAACTGAATACCTTAGAGGTGTAAAAAAACTTGCCAATTGATTGGGCTAAAGCAGAGGAGGCTCCCCAAAAAGCTCAAAAAGTTGAGGGTAGATTTTTATTAGACCTGCGTGCGAAAGTTAATGACCTAGAAAAACATCTGACTGAGACAAAAGCGGATTTAGCTCAAGCCCAAGATAATCTTGCTTCCACTACTAATGAATTAAGTAGTGCTAAAGCAACTGCTGATTCATCCTCTTCAGAACTTAATCAAGCTAGTGCTACGATTAATGATCTAAACCAAAAACTGGTTGACGCCAATAATAAAATTGGTGAACTCGAAAATACTATCAATAGTTTAAGTGAAGCGACAAGTGCATTACAAAATGCGAGTAATAAAATCTCTGAACTGGAAGGCACAATAACTACATTGGAAGGAAAAATAAATGACGCAAATGCGGCAATTTCAGCTAAAGATGATGAGATAAATAGCATAAAATCTGAATCAGCTTCTTTAAAAGCCGAAATTGAAGCATTTAAAGGAACAGGTTCTCAAGTAAATCAATTAAATTCCCAAATATCCGAATTAAAGGCCACGATTTCAGAAAAAGATAATAAACTGGAAGAGCTTAGTAATATGCTTCTGGAAAAAGATTCCTTAATAAAATCTCAAAAAGCTCGTATTGATGAAGCCGAAGTCGAACTTGGAGAATTAAAACCTCCAGAAATTAGTGCCGGTGGGTTTGTAAGCGAAGAACGTATTACATGCCCCATGTGTGGGGCTGTGGGGAGCGATATTAAGTCAGTCGAAGATAAATCAAAAGTTTTAAGCTATGTTGGGCACATTCCTATGTACGCGAAGAAAAATGTATGCAAAAAATGTGGTTATGAATTCTAATTTTTTTTCATTCTTTTTATTTTTAACATAATAAGCATTGAAGAATCTCAACTAGTTTTAAGAGTATTTTTAACAATTTTAATAAATTTTCAGACCTTTTATTAAAATTATGGTAAATAACACAAAAAAGAAATTCATTGGAACCCTACCTCAAAAAGATTTATTAAAATTATATTCGAAGCATGTAAATGCCCCTAAAGTAATGATTTTTAAAGGTTTTGGTTTCGGAGTAATGCCTGGTGAAAGAGAAGGTGTCAAATTTAAAACCTTAGGTGGGCGCAAACCTTCAGACCCTCCAATGGAACTATTTAACTGTCGATCTAGTGGCGGTGTATTTAATTTAGGTCACCACAATCCTAGAATTGTTCAATTTCTTAAAGATGCCTTAGATGGAGGGCTGGATCTAGGGGATCATATGCTTTTATCTGAGTGGCGAGCGTTATTAGGTAAGAAATTAGCAGATTTAATGCCAGGAGATATTTCAAAAACTACATTCGGAGTTAGTGGAGGAGAAGCTATAGATACAGCAATAAAGTTTTCGAGAGCTTACACTAAAAGAAGAGGCTGTATTTCAGCTATTGGATGCTATCATGGACACACTGGTTTTGCATTGCTTACAGGAGATCCAGACTTCAAGGATCCTTTTTTGTGGAATAATCCTCATTTTAAACAAGTTCCTTTCGGAAATGCAGATGCAATGCGAAAAGCAGTGACCGAAGAAGTTGCGTGTATAATCTTAGAAACAATTCCCGCTACGGGTGGTGTTTTAATAGCTCCAAAAGGCTATTTCGCCGAAGTTAGAGAGATTTGTGATGAAAAAGGAGCAATGATGATTATTGATGAGGTACAAGCAGGTCTTGGTCGTACAGGACATTTTTGGGCGATATATGGAGGGATGTATTTTGATGAAAAAGTAACCCCAGATTTTATGGTATTGGGAAAAGGAATGAGTTCTGGAATTTATCCCTTATCTACGTGTAGCTATAAACCTTTTATCGAGAAAGCAGTATTTAAAGACGATCCTTTTATTCATATCTCTACTACAGGTGGTTCAGATCTAGGTTGTGCCGTTGCGTGTGAGATGTTAGATATTCAATCAGATCCTAAATTTTTAAATCACGTCAAGGAAATGGGTAAATTATTTGGTAAAGGATTAGAGGAGATTTCCCAAGAACATTCTGATTTAATAAAGGAAGTAAGAGGTAGAGGTCTTATGTGGGGTGTTGAATTTCATAATGAAGAGGATAGTCAATTGAGCATGGTCAGCATTATAAAGGAAGGTGTTCTTCAAAATTATTGCGGGAATAAGAAAGATACATTAATTATTATGCCTCCATTAATAGTTGAGAAAGAAGATATCGAAGAAATTTTTGCCCGAATAAACAATGGAGTGTTAAATGTAAAAAAAATTAAGAAAAAGTAGAATAAAAATAAATATTTCTAGAGTATAATTAAATTCTTGACTTTTTTTCATCATGTAATTTTTGTAGTTCTTCTTTAACCTTTTGTAATCTTTCTCCATCTAAGGGATATTTATATATTACTAAAAGACCGATTAATAATGCCATTGCAGGAAAAATAAACATTAATGCTCTTAACCCAAAGACAACTTCTTGGGTAACATTTTCTGGCTCAAAGACTGTCCAACCCACGTTAGTAAATACAAGACTTATCGTAAGAAATACAAATACGGTTGATAAGTGCATGAGAAACATATTGACTCCGTAATACGCTCCTTCGCTACGAGCTCCGGTCATTAGCTCATCTTCATCACATATATCGGAAATAATGATGTCAACAATATAGAATGAGCCAGACATTCCAATTCCAACTAAAAAAAATACTATTAAACCTGCTATTGCATCTTGTATGAACATTAGGGGAGCTAAAGTTGCAATAAAGATCGACATAGAAATTAACCATGATTTTCTAGGTCCAATCTTTTGAACCAATGGTTTCCATAAAACATTCATAAAAATTGCTACGGATATGAATGAAAGTGCTAATAACATAGATAAAATCAAAGTATCGGTAATACCTAGAACAAATTTACCATAGAGTGGAACCATAGCTGGCAACATACCATATACGTACCAATTCGCTATTTCTGCAGGGATATACCATCTAAAGGATTTACTTTTGAGACACATTTTTATTGAACCGAATAAGCCAGGTGCATCCTTATAATCCTCCTGAAATTCTTTTTTTTCCTTAGGGGAAAACTTTAAGAAAAGAAGACCAGGTATAATAATTACAAACGCCACAACTATCCCAAAAGTCTGATATTGTGCTAAAGAGCTGGGATCTGAATAGTCAGAAATAAATACACCAGGTAAAATGAATGCCATAAACAAACCAATAATTAAAAAAGATTGTCTAAAAAGATTTGCTCTTGTCCTCTCTTCTAAATTAATATATAGCTCTGGGAATAATGCTGTATAGTTAAGATCGTACATCGTAAAGAATAATTCAAATAATATAATAATAATCAGAAAATATATAAAGTTAGAAATTTGATCTGTAATCCCAAAGGTTATAGGTGGTAAAAATAAAAGATATACAAGTAAAGCCAGTGGAATTAACGAAAACATGATGTAAGGAATTCGACGCCCCCATTTGGTATGTGTTCTATCTGATAAATATCCTATAAATGGATCATTGAGACTGTTCCATATCGACCAGATGATAAATCCAATAGTAATTAAAACAACATTGACTCCGACCACAGCAAAATAAAAGGTGAAAACTAAAAAGCTAAATGTTTGGTACGCCGTTATATCTGAGATTTGACCTGTTCCATAAGCCGCTAACTTCTTATTAGAGTACCCTTTTATATTGCTATTTTTTATTTTTTCAGACATGATAATTCCTTATTCTTAATTTTAGAATTAAATAATATTAATATATGGTGATAGTATAAATAATTATTAAACAAATTTCTTTAGGACATGTCACTAATCTATATTTTTCATTACATAAAGGAAAAAAATGAAAATAAGACTAAGAATTTGTTAAATTTCGTATTCAAACCACATTGAATATAATTGGCTTATTTGAACTAAAAACTCTGCATCGCTTAAGGATTTTATAATACGTTTATAAAAATTTATTCTAATTCTTGAAATAAATTAAATAAAACAAATTGATTTTAGATTATCCATATTCTTACTTAACTAAAGAAACCGCTTCCTTTGTAATTTTGGTTATATCATTGAACTTTTTACTATTAATTAATTCTTTCTTTACAATCCAGCTACCTCCACAGGCGAACACATTATCTAATTTCAAATATTCGACCAAATTTTTATTATTTATGCCGCCTGTGGGCATAAATTTTACCATAGGATAAGGGCCCGATAAAACTTGTAGCATTTTCGTACCTCCAGAGATATCAGCTGGGTAAAATTTGAAATGGCTCAATCCCCTCTCAAGGCCCCATTCTATAAAGGAGGGTGCATTTAAGCCTGGAACAATAGGGATTTTATTTTTAACGCAATAGTCTACTACTGTGGGATTAAAACCAGGAGTAACGATAAATTCTGATCCTACATCCACGGCAGCCTTAACTTGCTCGATTTTAAGGACTGTCCCTGCTCCTACTAGCATTTCGGGAAATTCCCTTCTTAATATAGATATTGAATCAGCAGCTGCTTCAGTTCTAAATGTCACCTCAATCACAGGTAAGCCAGCATCTATAAGAGCTTTACAGAGGGGAATAGCATTCTCGGCATCATCAATAACAGCTACCGGGATAATTTTTAGCTTTTCCATTTTTTTGATTACTTCCATGATAAGACCTTATGTATTATATTTTTTTAATTTTGTAAATTTGACTTATTTCTGGAACTATTATATTTAGCTTAGATGTACTTTTCTTTCTTAAATCATTTAATTCTGATACAGAAACTGTATTGTATGCAAACATACCAAAATGATGTACAATTAAATTTTTTATCCTTGATTTATTGCATAATTCAAGCGCTTCAGATATTTTAAAATTCCCCGCAATATTGTTTCTCATTCTATATTCATCTCGTCCGTTGATGGGTAACAATGCAATATCAATATGCAAATCCCGAATTTTTTCGATGAGCCCATTATAGGGAATACAATCACCCGAATGATAAATTTTAACTTGCCCGAGATGAAATACATAACCGAGAAAGTGATATTCTCCTTTTTCATTAATTTTTAAAACTTCGTGAGATGCTCCAATTCCACTTATCTTTATATTACTTTTTAATTCAATAGTCTCTCCATCATTTGCAGGAAGAATCTGATCGTTTTTGGCGCCTCTACTTAAGGCTTCTTCGATTTCAGCTCTTGGCACAATAATTTTGCAATTCGGATTATTTTTTGATAAAATATTAAGCGTTTCAGGATCCATATGGTCAGAATGAGCATGCGTACTGAGTAAATAGTCAAGATTTCTAATTTTTTCAGGTTGCAACGGGATCTCCATAAGCCTAATATGAGGAAATATTTTTCCTTTATACTTTCTTGAAAGGTAATCAGATAAATAAGGATCTATGATGAGTATTTTATCTTTAAATTTAATGATAAATCCAGCTTGACCTAACCATGCAAGATAAATTTCCTCTTCAGCTGGTTCCTTATGATTAACGAATTCCTCGAGGGATTCTATTGTATCTTGTGAGATTTCAATCATAATTTAGCATAATTCTTTAATTATATTATCAACTGCGGCCTCAACGGCTCGATCAACACTTTCTGAGGTATAACCTCCAATGTGAGGAGTACAAATTGTATATTTATGACTAATCAATTCATTCAGTCCAGGCGGTTCTCTTGTGTAGACATCTGTTGCATACACAGATACTTTTCTTTTATTAAGGGCTTCCACCATAGCTATTTCATCAACTAATGCTGCTCGTGCTGTATTAATAATAATAACACCCTTATGCATTTTGGCAATAGAATTGGCATTGATTAATGGTATTTCGCTCGGGGGACTATGCAAACTTATAATATCTGCCTTTTCGTAAATCTCATTGATATTAGTATATTTAAAATCTTTCTCAAGATTAAAATAATCATCAGGATATAAATCATAACCAATAACATTCATTCCAATTCCCAACGCCATTTTTACCACTTTTTTGCCGATATTCCCACATCCTATAATTCCGAGAGTTTTTCCCTCAAGTTCAAATCCTTTTTCTCTATGCCATTCTCCCTTTTTCATATAAGTATTACATATGGGAATGAAGCGAATAGCCGAAAAGATCAATCCTATTGCTAATTCCGCAACACTCTGAGCGTTGGAAGCAGTAGCGATCCTAATTTTAATACCTAATTGTTCCGCTACTTTTAAATCAATATTTTCAACCCCAACACCATTTCTACTGATAATTTTTAAATTTTTAGCAGCTTCCAATATGTTTTTTCCAATTGGCTCTATACCCGCTAGGTAAGCAACACATTCAGGCAAAATTTTTAGTTGTTCTTCCTCGGAGGGTTGTTCTCCGGGAGGTCCGAAAATTAGTTCAAAACCAGCTTCCTTTAATTTCTTAAGTGAATAGTGGCCTTCTTTCGTGATCGATCTTGGAGTTACATAAATTTTTTTCATACTTTTTCCTTATCACTATTTCCATTTTGGATTATCAATAATTAGAGGTTTTCCATCTTTTTCAATTATTAACTTTCGAAAACCTTTCGTCTCAATTGTCTTATAATCATGCCCAGAATCTGCCCTGAAAACAAAAAACATTATGAAAGGTTCTATATCTGATATGTTAATACTGCGATGAGCAAACTTAGGTGGCACATAAACAGACACTCCAGGTGTCATTTCTCTTAATTCGACATCCCCCTCTGGATTCTCCATTAATAAATAGCCATTACCCTTGAGACAATAATAAACTTCAGCAGTATCAATTTTAGAATGGAAATGGCCCTTGGTCATAAAATACTCATCTCCCACTTTTCCGGGGTATAAAATTGTTGTCCCATATGCCAACTCTCCTGGTTTTTCAGGAATTCCAAGTTCATAAAATTCGTATACTAAAACATCTTTTTCCTTTATCATATTTTTTAATGCGTTATTGTTAAGATACATTCCATCCATTGCAGAAAGCATTCTTTTAGTCGATTCTCGATCAAAAGATAAACCATCTTCTAAATTAAAGCGAATAGCTAAAGATTTTAAATTTTTAATATTTTCCATTATAATCCTCCATTTTTATTTTACTTCCATTGCGATTCTTGAGAGATCTTCAAACTCAGGACCACTGGTCGGAATATCTAAATGAAATACTTCAGCGATTACGCGTTGCCATCCGTGGAGAAAATAGACCCAACCATCTTCAATGTGAAGATTTTTTTCCTTTTGTTGAGCCCTAGCTTGTTTAAGAAAAAGTAATTCACCTCGAAAATTATAATCCCATGCGAATCCATTCTGCGGAAATTCTCCTGCATCTGTTATTGGAGATCCAGGGAAATCTTTTCCAGCTCCTGTTCCATTGATAACTAAGGAATGATTTTTTAAAATATTAACAATTTTATCGTTATCCTCCGGTTTTGGACAGTGAAAATATTCTATTGGAATTCCAAGATTAATTTTTTGATGAATATTTTTCATTGTTTCTAGTCTTGGAATACTTCTATTAGTTACATATATTTTAGATGGCCAAAATTCTTGTTTTAGATTTTCCATTAAGTATGTTGTAAGTGCGAGAGAGGCACCGCCAGCACCCATTATACAGATTTCTCCTCCCGTTATTTTCCAGTGGTCTTTTGGAATAAATGCTTTATAAGCTAGACCGCTCGTTATGGGATCTTTTGCATGAGCCCATAACTCCCCATTTCTCTTAGAAATACAGCTCAATTCTCCTAATAATTCAACATATGGTCCAACACCGTTAAAATATTCCTTAGTTGCATCGTAAAGGTCAATTTTATGAGAAGTGACCAATGCTCCAAGGGAATTCTTGTCGTTTTTAATAAATTCTACTACTTTTCTGTAAACTTGAGGGTCATCGTGAATTTTGCAATTAATTCCTACAATAGGAGTTCCACTAATTCCTAGATATTCTGCCCATTTAGGAAAGACCTTCATTATTGACGATTGAGTGGTAGTGACCCCAATGTAATAGAATGTTGGTTTATTCCTAGCTTGAAAATCAAAATTGCTCATTGCATTATGTAGTCATCCATAACTTTAATAGTTTAAATCTGTTTTGGTAATGATTCTTTGCGAATGGCAATAGATTGGAATAATTAAAGAAAAAAAATTATATTTTTGATTTTTTCTCAGCGTGCAGTTTTTGTTGAGCAATCTTAACATTTTTTAATTTTTCACCGTGTAAAGGATACATATAAAAACCAAAAATGGCGATTCCAAGCGCAATTGAAGGAAAAATAATCATTAACAACTTTAATCCAAATATTACTTCAGCAGTAACTTTTTCAGGAGCATAAACCGCCCAGCCAGTGCTCGTAAAAACGAGACTTATAGCTAAAAATATTAAAATTGTGGAAAATCGCATAAAAAAGGCATTCATCCCATAATAGGCGGCTTCTCTCCTAACTCCCGTATTTATTTCATCCTCATCAATAATATCTGCCCAAGTTATATCCCTTAAAAATAATCCTCCTGCAAGACCGCTTCCCATAAGAAAAAATATAAGTAATGCCCAAACAAAGTCTATGATGAATAATAAAAGAAGAAAGGTAATAATCCAAGTTGATAATGAATAAATCCAGGTTTTCCTGGGTCCTACTTTTAAAAGTACTATTCTCCATAAAACAATAAAAATAATAGCAGAAATAAATGCGAGAGCAAGGATTAAAGCTATATATATTGAATTATTAATTCCTAAAACAAATTTTCCGTAAAGCGGTAAAATCGTTGGGAGCATACCAAAAACGAACCACACGAAAATAAGTGAAAAAGCAACCCATCTGAAATTTTTATTTTTAACACAAATTTTAAAGGATTCAAACATTCCCGGCATATTTCTATAATCCTCCTTGAATTCTGCTTTTTCCCGCGCGCCCCATTTTAAAAATATTACACTCCCTATGATAAATAAAATACACGTGACAATTCCAAAAATCCAATAATTTGATAAATATTTTCTTTCTGTTAAATCTGGAATAAAAAGAGTAGGTAATATAAAGGCAACTATCAGAGCTATTACAATCGATATCTGTCTGATGGTATTAGCTTTAGCTCTTGCATCTTTGTCAATGAAAACTTCAGGAAAAAGCGCAGTTTGGTTTATGGAATACATGGTATAAAAGAACTCAAAAACAATAATAATAATTATAAAATACATAAAATTTGATATTTCATCTGTAATTCCAATACTAATAGGTGGAGTATATAAGAGAATCATTATAATCCCTAAAGGAATTGTTGAAGCCATAATCCAAGGTATGCGTCGTCCTCGTTTTGTATGAGTACGATCTGAAATTGCACCTAACAGAGGATCATTTACTGCGTTCCAAACCGACCATATGGCAAATCCAATAGAAATTAAAACTACATTTATACGTACGATAGTATAGTAAAAGGTAAAAATTAAGAACGTAAATGATTGATAAGCGATCGCATCAACTAAAGGAGCACTACTAAAGGCCAGAGCATGCTTTAAGCTGTACTCTCTGCTCTCTTCTTGTTTTCTTTCACTCATATTATACACCCTAATATCCATTTAGATTAATTTAGCTTAAGAATTGAGCTAACTATTAGTTGTTATTTTGATATAACTTCAATTTGATTCTATATAAAGGTATTATTTTAGCTTAAGTGTGTTTAATTTGAAAATTTATTTTTTAAAATAAAATAAGAAAGACCTTAAATAACATATCCCATAAATCTTTTACAACACAAATCTTTATTACTATTAAATTTAACAATGAAAATAAGTCTAAAGAAATATTAGAATTGTAAAATTACTTAATTCAAATTCAATCCTTCTTAACTGATTAAGATGAATCTAGAAAAGTTATTTAAACCAAATTCTATGGCTGTTACGGGCATTAGTAAAAAAAATCCTTTAAGCGCAGGCAGAATTATCTTCGTTAAAAATGTATTTGAAATGGATGTAAAGGTCTATGGGATCCATCCAGCTGGAGGAGAACTCGAAGGAGTAAAACTTTCTACAAAATTAGATCAATTACCCGAGATTCCAGATCTATTAGTAATAGCAGTAAAAGCAGAAGACACTTTACAATACGTACAAGAATGTGCTGATCTACACATCCCAGCAGCCATTATAATTGGAGGTGGTTTTGCTGAAGTCGGGAATGAAGGATTGAAGAGACAAGAAAAACTTGAAAAAATTGCATTCGATAATGATATTGCAATATTAGGTCCAAACTGTATTGGAGTTTATTCTCCTCCTCTAATAGATACGATTTTTATGCC
>JBHLNT010000098.1:0-15235 GCA_048941265.1 Promethearchaeota archaeon | reverse complement strand
AAGTCAAGTTCTTTCATTAATTTAAATGTTTTTCTTGTATCTTCCTTAGTTTCTCCAATATTACCAATTATAAACGAACCAAAAACCATTATACCATTCTCATGACATATTTTTATACATTTTTTTACTTTATCAAGCGTATATCCTTTTTTCATACGATCTAGGGCAATTTGTTTGAAACTCTCAAATCCTATGAAAAAGCAAACGAATCCACTTTTATGCATTTCTTCAACCATATCTGGATTATTTGCGATATCATCAACTCTGGATTGACATACTAGTAATAAGTGCTCATTAAGATGAGTTTTTTGAAGTAATTTACAGATTCGCATAATTCTTTTTTTATTCATTGTGAAGTTATCATCAACAAAAAAGACGAGATTAGTTTTAAGAGGAACTTGCATTAATTCTTTAATAACACGTTCTGGCGATTTTGTTCTATAAGTTCTTTTATAAAATTTTGTAACACAACAAAATTTACAACTAAATGGACACCCTCTCGATGATTCACAGACCCAAGCGCGGATCCATAAATAATGATAAGGCCTAGGATCCACAAGATCATTTCGAGGAAATGGTAATTCGTCTAAATTCTTAACAAATGGTCTATCAGGATTATGATATACCTTTCCATTTTCTCTATATGATAAGCCTAAAATTTCTTTTTTTGGTTTACCACTTAAAAGTTCCTTAAAAGTAATTTCGCCTTCACCTCTCACAATCATATCTATACAATCGAACTTATCAATGACGCTTGAATCTAAAGTAGGATGGAAACCACCTAATAGTGTTTGTATGCCATTTTTTTTTGCTAATTTGCAAATATTCAAAACTAACCGTAAGGAAAATGTCATACATGTAACACCAACCAAATCGTAGTTGCAAAACTTTTCTTCCATTTTTTTGATTCCATAAGACTTATCAATGTTTAAATCGAGTATATCAACTTTATGTTCTGGGACAGAACCAGCCAATGTTAATATATTTAAAGGTGGACTGCACATTGTAGCTCCCATTCCTTTACCAAACGGAAAAGGGGGATATATCAATAATACCTTCAATTTAATCACTTAATTGTTATTTATCCCATTGAATTTATACTATTGTTATAAGATTTTTATAAATAATTAGAAGTTTAATATATACAAGAACATTATTAATAATTTTTAAATATAATTTAATGGATTAATTTGAAAATAAGGAGATTACTAAACTACTTCATTTATAAAATTGCTTGTTTAATAAAAAAACTTTCAAAAATAGTTTGATAAAAAATCTCTCTGTTGAACAATTTTCTAGTGTCTGTTGAACCGATGAGAATGGATATGATTTCAGCAGGATGCTGATTTTCTTAATGGTTATAAGATAATCTTTCAAATCAAAATTCTCAAAAGGATCAATTTTTTTAAAAGAAAATATTTTATCGAAAAAATAAGTTTCAGGCGCGTTTAGCGTTGATATGATTAACTTTGAAATATTAATATATTCATTTTTGGAGTTATGATGAGTAGTAAGCAGAAAACTAAGCTCTGAAATAAGTGAGGACTTCCTTTTTTGAAATTCTTTCAGGTTTAATCGGGGTACCTGAGGTATGTAATAGCTCTCTTCAAATATATCTTGATATCTTTTCTTATAGGTTTTGCTAATCATATTAAATCTTGAACTATGTCAAGGTTCTCATATTTTTTTCATAATCTCTAAATATTTAAAGAAAAATTCATGTTAATTATTATTTATATTTAATTATTAATCTAGAATTAAGAACTTGAAATATAGATAAATGATAAAGTTAATTTAGAGCTATACAATTAATAGAAGCCTTGAATTTTTTTAAAAAGCTAAACATTCCCCTATTGCGATTAATTTAATGATTCTATTTTTGTCGGTTTAGTTTTAATTTTTAAGTATTGCAAAATAATCAAAATTATTGGAGTAATTGAACATAATTTCACTAAATTTTTAGGTAAAACAAATCTATTTTAAATTAGAGCTTACAAAATAATAGATAGGTCAAGAAAGATGCATTCTAGCTATAAAGTGATTGGTTTGGTTGGATATTCTGGAAGTGGTAAGACGTATCTTATTGAAACCGCAATTAAGCTATTAAAGAAACATTTTAATTTTCAAATAGCTGTGATAAAAAACATTCATGAACATCAGATCGATGAGGAGGGAAAAGATACTTTTAAATATCTTAAAGCGGGTGGGAATTATGCTATTACGAAAAATGTTTACAACGAAACTACTATTTTTATAAGAAAATATGTAGATTTACCACACATAATGGACTGGATATCTAAAGGTCCATTTCAATTAGATTTGATTTTTATAGAAGGTTTTAGAAATCTAGATTATCCTACTATATTATGTGTAAATAAATTAGAGGATATTGAGTCTCAATTAACTATACATGTAAAAATGATTTCGGGGTTAATTTGTAAAGAAAAAATAGAATTTTTAGATAATTTTGATGCACCAATTGTTGATATCGAAGAAGATTTTGAAAAATTTTTAGAAATATTTGATTTAAAATAGATTACTTTTTTTCTTGGACCCAGAATTGAGCCAGACGCTCGCATACAAATTTTATATCATTTAAAGCATTCTTTGCTCTAATATTTTTACGCAAAAAATTAAAAAGTTGTTCCGAAATTTCTTTTTTGTTTGAAGTATCCTTTACTAATTTTTTAATTGTTAAAATAAAATCGTTTAAAGGTAAAATAATCTCACTAATTAACCACTCTTCAAAAAATAATGCTGGAGCAAGCGATTGCAAATTATAAGTGGTGTAGAACCTAGTTAAATCTTTGTCATTATAGAAATATTTATCTGGAATGTTAATAATACCTTTTAAATCCTTTTTAACTCTATTAGCATTTATAGAGATTAATATTTCTGGCCAGATATCGTCTGAATAATTAAACTCTTGAAAGATGAAAAGTTCTAATACTCTTAAAGCAATATTTTTGCCAATATATCTACCTCGAGGATCGATAAAATTTTTAGAAGAATCATCTGGATTGGATGATGTAAGGAAAATTTTATCTATTAATACATACAACATTCTGGAAACATGATCTACAATAATATTAAATGTATAGGGCTCATTTTTCGGATTCTCAGATAATATCTCATTCTCTTTTTCGATTAACTTTAAAAATTTAGTATTAAAACTTTTTAAAAAGGACCTAAAAAATCGATAATTCATTTGAGAAACTTCCTTTTTAAAGATTTTCTTAAAAATATTATTGATTTCTCCAATATTCGATATTATTGCAAAATGATTAATGAATTCATTTATTTCATTGATGGTATTTGAACCTATTACACCATTATCTACGTTTTTATTATATTGATTTAATCTATCTTTAAACGTTTCAGGTAAAAATAATAGATCACCGACTTCAAAAGCCTCTAGTCCGCTCGCAAAGAAGTATTTCATGATTAATAAAAATAAATTGAACTGAGATTTTTGAGAAGGAAGGTTATTTGCTTGAAACGTACTATAAAGAGTACTTTTCTGATCCAAGAAATCGAAAATTCTGGTCAAGGAATTTTTTTTTTCAATGGTATATTCAAAATTATCTAAAAAATCTTTTCTAATAACATCATGTTTAGAAAAAGAGGAATCTTCTACACGTGAGCATACAAAATTCAAAAAATCTAATAAGGGACAAAAATTTTCTAATAACTTACATTTTTTATAAAAGTAAAATAATAAATTAGCTAGTCGTTCTTTTACTGTAGGATATTGATCTAATGCTATTTGGTATATACTTTCCCTCCCCTCCAATAATTTATCATAGATTTTATCAGGAATTCCTTTAAATTGCTTAAGAAAGTAATAGAGCGTCATGTAAAAATAATTAATAAAGATTTCTTTATTATCTTTTCTAGCTAATACCAAAAAATTTAGATATTTTCGTTCATCCTCACTTTTTATTATCCCACAATCCAGAGTAATTAATATATCCTCTCCAATAGTTTTCCTTATTAGGATTCCTATTACATCGATGAGTAAATATAAATATCCTGTAAAAAATAGCATTCCATAGAGATTGCCATCAACTTTCTTAGAAATCTCTTCATATTGGGCTATCTCTTCGAAGTTTAGATGATAATTATATTCTAAGAGGAGAGTGTCGTCAGAAACATTTTCTTTTATAATTAATTCTAAAGAATCACCATCAAATCCAAAAAAATTTTGTAAATAGATTTTAAAAAACTTATGAAAATTGATATAAAGAAAACTGGTAAAAGTTTTCTTAATTACTCTTTTTTGATTTGAATCCTTAAACTCAATCCATTTTGATCTTATAAGATCTAATAATTCTTCGAATCTATCTTTTCTTTTTTCTAAGATATTAAAATAGACTTTTTTATGCATTTTAAGATTGAATAGTTCTTTGGAAAAGATCTCACTTAGTTGATTTAGAATATCCGATAATTCTTTATTTACCACTTTGAACCAATTTTTAGATTAATATGTCGATTTAATATCAATATAAAAGATTAATCAATAATAAATTATACAGATATAATATTAGATTAAATTTTGAATATAAAAATATTAGGTACTTCATGAAATATTATTATGTTCTAAATTATATTAGAAGATTTTGATTATCTCATCCGTTTCAGAATATCTAAGGGGTTTTATTTTTCCATCTTTTCTTTTTATCATTAGTCCTTCTTTTTTATCCACTACCTTGCCAATTTTTTCTGCTAAAATGTTATTTTTATTTAAAATATCAATTAATTTGGAGGGTTTATCATTATCATCATTTAAAGTAATCAATAATGAACCTGATGAGATGGTTCCCATAGGATTTAAATTATAAACCTTACTTAATTCTAATGGTTCAGGTAAAACCTTAATTCTCTCTAGTTCTATGAGAAATCCCGTTTCAGAAGCAAGAGCTATTTCTGCAATACCGCAGAATAAACCACCTTCCGTAGGATCATGAAAAGAATTAATTTTAAAATTTCCATTAGCTAAAAGGGCTTCTTTAAAAACGCTTATTCCTGGTTCATAAAGATAATTCTTACATCTTTCAATAAATGACGAATCATATCCCTTTTCTTTAAGTTCATTTTCTTTTTCACGACCAATAATAGACGTCCCTTCTATAAAAATTCCTTTAGTTAGAATAAGGGCATCTCCCGGTTCTGCCCCTGAGGTTAAAACAAGTTTTTCCTTGTCGACTTCACCAAATAAAGATCCAATAACAATTGGCCTATCAAGGTTAGGAGTTACTTCTGTGTGACCCCCTATTACTGTTATATTCATTGACTTACATGTATCATGGATACTTTTGAAAATTTTTTCAATATTCTCTTCATTTGTGGCTCCTTCTGGTAATAAAATTGTAGATTGAAACCATTTTGGTTCGGCACCCATACAAACTACATCATTCACGTTAACATTCACAGCATAATATCCAATCTCATCAGTAGCAAATGTTATGGGATCCATTTTAGCAACTAAGTATTTTTCTCCCATATCAATTACAGCGGCATCCTCACCAATTTTGGATCCAAGAATCACTCTCTCATCTTGAATATCTAAATCAGAAATGAAATAATTAAGCATCTTAGCTAAAAAGTCATGTTTGAGTTTCCCCACAGGGAAATTTCCCTTGTTTACTCTCATTGAGTTATCATTATAATAAGAGAAGAAAAATATTTAAATTTATGAGATTTAAGCAGAAAAAAACTCAAACTAAAATAATTATTTTAGCAAAGTAAATGAACATTTTGCGTATTTTGAAAAATCAAAAAATCCAATTCACCATCGAAATTAACAACCAAATGATAAATATTGCTCCTAAACTTAATACTAGTATCAATAACGGTAAAATTCTAAATACGTAAAATTTTGCACTAATGGCATTATTTGGGCAACTTTCTCCGCAACAAAAGCACTCAATACATGCATCATGATCAACAAAAATCCGATCATGTTTACTAACTAAAGCTTCAGCAGGGCAGTGTCTCACACACTCTTCACAGAGGATACATCGTTTGCGATTGATTTTAATAGAGATTTTCATCAATTTTTCTGATATTATTGAAAAAAGACTCCCTTCTCTAATACGGTCCTTGTTTAGGAGGGTAATTTTCGGTTTTTTAAAGTCTTTTACAATGAAGTCATTAATATTATCTACACCAATGATATCTAATTGAGTTATATCTACAGGGAGCTCTGTTCTTTTTGCTAATGAGGTTATCGCATCTAAATCTTTTGGATCTCCATTCATTAAGGTATATCCTACAATATCTACTGCTGCTGGATTAAATCCCGCGATCATAAGACCAATTTTTTTTGGTTTACCCGCTCTAGGCCCTTTACCCTCCATTGCTATTACCGCATCCATGATAGTTAACACTTTAGGGATATATCTACTATTCGTCTCTTCCACTGCAAAAAATATGTCTGCGAGCATTTTTTGAAAATCTATCTTATTTTTATGAGTCATATGCATATTCATTTTATTTCCCAAAAGTCCAAAAAGATTTTTTATAGCACCTGTATAGACATATCCATTATGAGTTTTTAGTTTGGGCAAATTAATAAGTAGATCAACTTCTTTAACTTCTCTCGGTAGATAGATTTTCTCTTCAATAGCATAATCAGGATTATTTAATTCAACTTTAATACGTTCAGACTCAAAAAAATTAATAATTTTAACCCCTTCTGCTTCGCATATTTCTTTGAATTTACTTCTCTTAATAGTAAGACTAGTTAATTTCTTTGTCATGGTCGAATCAGCAACGACAACCTCTTTTGCTTTCATATCTAATTTTAAGATTTTAATTAATTCCAATGCAATTTCAGGGGGGGTAAATGCATTTTTCGAAGGGGCAAGAAGATTGGGTTTAAGCATAATTGATGTATTGACAAAATATTCCTTAATTCCTAACATTTCGATAATGGATCGTAAAGCTTCATTAATTTTTTTTGGTACATAATCATCTAATTTAAGAACTACAACCTTATTCTTCATAAAATTAAACTTTTGAGGCAAATTCTTCTCTGTATTCTTTTGTAATTTATTCTGTTCGATTTTAGAGCTGATATTAACCATAATGATGCACTTGTAAATTTAAGATTATAATTTTAAAATGATTTATATTCTTTCTGATTATCTAAATAAGGTAATTATATAGATTCGCTTTAACCACAACATAGAAAATATATTTAGGAAAACTAATTTTGGAAGATTTTTTTTCTCATATCTTCCGCCTCTTTTATCAGAAAAATAATTAATTACTTTCCAAAATTTTTTTATATAATTCTATCGCAGAATTAGCTGCTAATTCTCCTCCAATTCCCGTCCTTCCCGTATCCGCACCACAGTAAAAAAGGTTCTTTATTCCAGGTATTTCATGAGAAGGTCTGTTAATGCCCACTTGTTCAATGGTTTGGCCAATTCCAATGACAGTTCCATCTTTATTCACGAAATTGTTAATATCTTCTGGACTTGTTGTTTCAGTCCATAAAATGTGCTTGCGAATATTAGGAAAGATTATTTCTAGGCTTTTAATAATAGCCTGCTCCCACATGTTTTTATGATCTTTGTTGTTAAAACCTTGACTTGGAGTCGGACATCCACCACCTGCAATAATTAACTGTTTTCCCTCTGGAACAAGAGAAGGGTCTAGATTAGAAACAATAGGAATGAACAATATGGGATGAAAATCGAGATCTTGAAGGAATTTCGTAAAATTTTTCTCTTCAAATACTTTTTCATTCAAATTATCCTGCGAAATTTCTTGTCCTACAAACATTATCATTTTTTCATTAGTTATTTTTTGATCTAAAGCAATTTTCGTTTGAATGGTTGCAAGAGAATACTCATATGAATTTATTTTTTTGTAATACTTTTGGTCTATTAATTCATTTCTGATTAAATTTTGAATAGTATTTTTTACTCCAGCATTAGATATTATTAAATCTCCTTTAATAACACCAAGTTCCGTCCGAATTCCAATTGCTTTACCGTTCTCAATTATAATTTCTTTCACTTCTGTATTCATATGAATTTTACCCTCTTTATCTTCTATAAACTTACAAAAAGCATTTGGAATGCTAATTGTGCCTCCGATTGGATATCCAGATGTTTTAAAATTTAAAATTTCACGTTGGCACCGAATCCACTCACTTGCAGGAGTCAAGAAATCAGGAATTACAAAATATAACCCAGCAAAAAATGAAAATAATGAAAGAACTTTCATATTATTCGTGTATTTGGAAAGAAATGTGCGCATATCAACTTGTTCATCTTCTAATTTTTGTAGCTCTGCCTCAGAAAATGAATTTAAATCTTTCATTAAGCTCAATAAACTCTTTAAATCGTTGTTGGAAATATCTAATCTAACCAATTCTCTAGGAAATAATAAAAATTTATTAATATAATAAAACTTAGGTGTTGGATTCCTTGCATAAGACCATTGCACTTCGTTTGAACTCCCAATCTCATTTAATATCCATCCAATAGAACCATTCTCGCAATTTGCCACTAAATGACAACCAATATCTAACTTCCACCCATTTTTTTCATACGTAGAAAATCTCCCGCCAATTAGGGAATTTTTTTCAAATAATTCAATGTCATATTTACCCGTATTGATTAAAAGAGCTCCTATGCCAGAGCCACCAATACCAGAACCAATTATTAATACCTTTTTCTTCATATAATTCCTTCACTTTTAAGCAATAAAAAAATATTAAATGAGAATTATATTTATTTGCTAATTTTTATGAATAAATAAATCTAGTTAATATAATCATATAATAAAAATAATTAAGCAAAAAATGAAAAAAAAGAGGTTTAATATTTAAGCTTGTTTTTCCATTAATTTTGCGTGCTTTTCTTCATGCATTTCTAGTACTTTTTTTTGGATTTCTGTTAGATATTCTCCTTTTAGCGGATACCAGATATAAAAAAGCGCACCAATTAAAATAGCCAATCCTGGGAGAAAGCCGACCACAAATTTTATCATAAAAATAGCCTCTGGTGGTTGATTTAAAACTATTCCTTCCTTTCCAGCAGGTATGAAACCAGATAATTGTATTAATACAGCAGCTAATGCAATAGCGAGAGATTGAGCAGGTTTGGTTATTAAAGCGTTAGTTCCAAAAAACATAGCTTCTCTTCTTACTCCAGATTTAGTTTCATCCTCATCAGCAACTTGAGCGAAAAGCACATTAGTTAGCACTAATGGTCCAGATAAGCCAAATCCAGCAAAAAATAAACACGCAAAAATAAATATCACCGGTACAAAAGGAATAAGCATCAAAAATACTGCCCCAATAATTAAGAGTATTTGATTGGCTTTTGCTACGCCTAATTTTCCTGCTAAAATATTAGCAAAAAGTGTACCAATCACCAATCCTAAAAATAAAGCCATAACTAGATAAAGAGTGGAAGTCAACATAACGTAATCTGCCAGATAGAACATTAATCCTAAGAGTATTGATTGCATAAAGATACTCATAAAGTTGGCACATGCTACAATTAGAAATGATTTACTCTTAAAGGTAAATTTCACAGAATCAATAAGACCGAGAGGTTTGTCAATCTGCGTGAATTCTGGGTGCTCTTCAAATCTATAAGTGGGAATTATTATGAGTATTGATCCAACAATTGCAACTAAAACTACTCCTATATACAATGGAACTAGAGATACTTGACCAGTTTTGGGTCGTAATAAATCAGGGATAGCAAAGGCAATGATTACCCCTATAAGGTAGAAAATAGAACTATATTTTTGAAATTCCCCCCTTTCCCAATCTGATTCTGAAATCTCCGGTAATAACGCGGAATACACAAGAAAAACTATAGTATAACCTGTATCATAAAGGAGCATTGTAATAAGCATCCACCAGAAAATGGAGAAATTATCCCAAGTTATGGGCACAAACCATACTAATATAAAACTAATCCCTAAAAATGGAGTTGTGAAGCGCATGTAAGGTATTCGACGGCCCATTTTTTTATAACTTTTTGAATCAGAAATATATCCAAAGAGAGGATCATTTATAGCATTCCATACGGCAAATATTACTGCTGCGATGGCTATAAGCCAAGCATCAAGTCCCAAATAAACTTGGTAAAAATAGAGAAGTAATGAAGCAAATATTCCTTGAATTATTGAACCTCCCAAACTAGCACAACTCCATATAAGTTTATCAGTTCGAGTGTAAGTTCGTATTCTACTTTCTTTTGACATAATATCACTTCAGTAATCTTTTCTTAAATTGCATAAAAATAAAATATTTCAATAATATATTTCTCAAATTTTATATAAAGCTTTTTATCCTTCCTGAAACTTCCCTTTAAGATCTAAAACATTATCTTGCCAATGATTGTACCAATCTATTCTTTATTTTTCCTTTCATTTAACCTATTCATTGCTTTTCTTTCCAAGAGTTTAGAGTAGGTTTCCCATTTATCCGGTTCCCCCGGCTTTTTTTCATTGATTATAAATCGGCAAAAATCTTTTCCGGTCGGAATAGTCTGGGTGAATTCTACTTGATAATCATTACTAAAAGGATTTTTTTCTCTAAAGGCATCTATAATCCCTTGGACTAAATAGCGCTGGACTCTACAATCAAAAGCTCGATAGACATCTTGTAATGGACACCATAAAATATTAAAAGAACATTGTTCTTCGCTATCAATGGTTGGTTCTTCTATGGATGTCCAAGCCTGAGTATTGATAATAGTAGCTATAAAACTTATTAATTCTATAGGAGTAATATCTGTAGGAATTTCAGCATTTTCAACAATTTGTTTTCCTACATCATACCCGGTTTTAATTAATGCCCTGTTTACTGCCCTTTGACCTTCTACACCGAAGGTGGCTTCATTTTCTTTCAACATGTTAATAACTGCCATTGACATAAACAAACCAAACTGTAATAATGCTGTGGAATCAAAATCATCACGCCCTAACACATCCTTTCTAAACCTGTCTAATGCTTGCTTAAAAGGTTCCCCAAGTTTAGTTTTTTTCCAATTTGGTTCTTTGCGGTCCCCACCTTTTAAAATTCCCTGTTGTATCAATTTATATCATCTCTAAAAGAGTTCCTTAATATTATTTATATTAAATTGTATCATTAATGAAAAATTAAGGCTTTTGATTTTAAATTTTCATTATCTTAATTTAAAAGAATTCGTAAATGAAGATTTCTTTAAATTTGGATTTTTAAGATTAAAAAGCTAACCATCCCTAATGATTTTCATAAAATGTCTTAATTTTTTTACGATTTCTTCTTTATTCATATTTGTTTTTTTAAGCTCATTTTCTATATAAACTACATCTTTAGCGATGGAAGTAATTACTTGATCTGAAAGGGGATTTCGAGTAATTATTTTAATTGAAGAAGACTCAGGGTTGATTTTATTCAGTTTTTCTAGTTCTATTTTAAGATTTACATTTTCTTTTCGTAAATAACCCAATCTATCTTTTAACTCCCGATAGTTTTTTTCTAATTCCTTTAATTGAAATTTTAGCAGTAGATCTTCGCTTTTTTTGGTTTTATTGGAGAGAGATTCTTCTATTTCCATAATTGTATCTTCCAGATATTCTATTCGATCAAGATAACTAGAGATTTCTTTATTTTTTAACTCTAGTTCTGTTTCTAATTCTTCAATCTTTTTTTTTTGGAAATCTTCCGCCATAATTGATACTCTATAATTTTACTTGTTTTTATATCAATTATTCTTTTATGTTAGATTTATAATTATCGCATGTTTTAAATTATAACTTAATAAAAAGAAATTAAAAAATTTTAAAAAAAAATCCAGATTGAGTTAAATTATTTGGTACCTAACATCTATTTTCTAATATTTTTTGATGTAATTCTTCAAAAGTCTTTTCAGGAATCTTGTTTTTCAAATCATCCCTAAGAACTATTTTAATTGCTTCATTCGGACATTTAAAGATGCAAACACCACAGCCTATACACCAATCTTTATCTACTTGTGCAAAATTATCTACCAAATGAACTGCATCAGCAGGACAAATACTTATGCAATTACCACAACCAACACATTCATTTTCAAGAGTTTCGCGAATAAAATAAGTGGCAATTATCTCATCTCTTGGAATTTTTCTACGCCTGATACGTCCTAAATTCCAACAGCTACATCCACAACAATTACAATTCTGCAGTACATTATCAATTGAATTATCCGCAAAATGAACTAATCCCGCTTCAGAAGCCTTTTTACTAATTTCTATTGCTTCCTCTTTAGAAACTTCTCTCGCAAATCCTTTTTCGATTATATATTCTGCTAATTCATTAAATTTCATACATACTTCTAAAGGATGTCCGCAATCTTTCCCAATAAGTTTTCCAGTAACCCTACATGAACAATTCGCAACGGCTATCACGTTTGCGTTTTTAATGATATTGTTCATTACTTGATATGGTAATACTGATTGGATATCTGGTTCAATAGTTTCATCAACCGGAACAAACCGATATGGTATTGGCGATGGGCAGAATACTTCTTTAGTTACCTCGGTATTAAAATATTGAAGAACATGTCTTGCCATGCTTTCTGATTGAGAAGTGACCTCATCTTTCCAAAAAAACGTTTGTGGAAAGCCGTATCCTGGTTGATTGATTGCATATCTTATTTCACCATCTTTTTCACTTTTATATGAATATATTAATCCTCTTACCGAGAGATTTACAAGAATTTTTTCTAGTTTATCTAATGAAATATCTATGTTTTTTGAAATTCCACTAATAGTTGCTCCTTGTAACGGTATAACGTTATTATGTAACGCTAAAATAACTTTAGCTTCCTCTTGATTAAAATTTTCTTTCAAAATGTAAAGTAATGCTTCTGTTGGTGAGTAACTCATTGATAATTTAGACAAATGTTTCATTAATTGCTTATATATGTCTTGATCTTCCATTTTAGAAAGCGATTAAAAATGTTTGTACCTTAACGTGAAGTAATTACAAATACTTTTTAAAACCTTATTTTTTATTTCATTTTAATTATGACCTCCAATTTCATCGAATTATAAAGATTTAAATTAAATAATTAAGATTAGAGGTTTAAAGAAAATTTTAAAGGAGTTAGTACTATGAGTGAAATAACCGATGCGAAAACATCCTTAAAGAAAATTATCACTACAATCGAAGAAATAACTAGGATAAACTCCGAATCAGTACCAAAACTGAAGGAGTATCCTACAAATTTATTAAACTTGATTGAACAGTTTGAAAATGAAAAAAACAATAATGTCAAAACCATTGAATTAAATGATGATGAAATAAATTCCCTTAAAAATAAGATTTCGCAGAATAACAGAGATATCATTAAATTTGATGAGGAAAACACTCAATTATCCAAACAACGCCAAGATTTGTTGGACAAAATTCAAAAAGTGCAAAATGAACTAAATGAGACACAGGAGAAAATTAAGGTAAAAAAAGAAGAATTAGAAAACCGCAGCCAACGATTGGCTGAATTAAAAGATAGAATTCAAGAATTAACCACTCTCCAGGATGAGTTCGATGAAAAAATGAATCAAATCGAAGAAGAGCTAAAAATTGAATTTGAAAAGAAAGAAATATTCGCTAATTCCTATATAAATAGAGTTGCTGCCATGAAAGCGTTAATAAAATCTAAATATATTTCTTCCCAGCTTTTGCAGTTTATCATGTCTTTACAGCCAAACACCACTTTAGAACTAAGAAATATTCTGCTAGCAATAGATATGAAAGAAGCTACTGCTAAAAAGATTTTAAATAAAATGATTGAACAAAACGGTCCTATTGAATATGATGAGGCCGCTGGAACAGTTACATTAAAGGGGGCGATTGATATATGAGCGCAAAAGAGATATTAGCTTTGATTGAGCAATTCGAGACTGCATTTGATACATACCACCAACTTTTAAATAAACAAGGGGAAGACATTGTTCAAAATTTAAGCAATACCTGGAAAAGTATGAAATCAGTACAAGCTGAAAATGAAAAACTATTAGAGAATATAAAAGAGCAGAATTCAGAGATAACAGGTCTAAGAACTGAATCCGAGGGACTAGATAAAAAACTTGAAGATCTTAAGGCTACAAAAGATGAATTAACTTCAAAAATTACGGAACTCACCACTACACTTGAAACAACAACAAACGATTTGAAAAAACCTCAGTTTGAATTAGAAACGCTGACTTCAAAATTAAATTCCGTAAATGAACAGATTACCGCAAAGGAATCAGAAAAAACTACTTTAGATCAGAAAAAAGTGGATAACGAATCAAGAGAAAGTGATTTAAAAGCTAACTATGCCAATAAAATGGCAGATTTGGATAAAAAGATCAGCGAATCAAAACAAATGAGCTTCTTCGCCTCATTTCTAATGGAAAATTCTGATGAGGAAATTCATGAAGTAGATATTTTGGCAACAATTATGGGAAAAGGTACGGCTAATTTGGACGATTTGAAAAAACAACTCGATGTACCCCCTATTATGGCGGTTAGGACCATAAAGCAGATGGCTATTAAGGGTATAATCAATCTAAACGAAGAAACAAATGAAATTACGCTTCCCTAATTATTTTTAACTTTCAATTTTATAAATTCTTTTTTTTTATTTTTAGATGTTTGAATTAAATTGTTAAAATTTAATGGAATTCTATGGTTTATTTAAAATTCTACTATTTGTCTGTCTTATTTCATTATCACGTGAGTGATTATATATATTTGTCAGAAGATAAGGAACCTTTATATTTTTATATAATACATGTTGAAGATAAACTTAGAATATCCTTAATCGTGTCTGAAATTATTTTGTTGGTTCGTAATACTCAAATCGAATTAGAAATTCAATTAATAACTGATAAAATGAGGTATTCAAAACATCAGAAACTTATAGAGAAGCAAATAATTTAAAAATACATAGAAAAATTCTCTTTCCCCTTTACTACCTAAAAAAATAATAAATAACTAAAGTTTTAAATATAATAAGAATTATTATTTTTTTAATAGAAATCTAAATTAAGAATATATTGGGAATTAAAATGATTGAATTATCTCAATTAGAAATTTTTTCTGGATTTTCAAGTATCGTTGGAATTACATTAAGCATTGTTTTAGGGGTTCTCATGATTATTAAATATTTTAGATATAAAGATAGAAATTTATTACTAATGGGTATTGTCATGATTTTAATAACTCAACCTTGGTGGCCTTATGCGATTA
>JBHLNT010000312.1:0-3684 GCA_048941265.1 Promethearchaeota archaeon | reverse complement strand
CATTAGGATTTGTCAAATTTGGACAAGCTATGCTTTATAAGCAGAGATATTATGATACTGACAGACCAAACACAGATTTTGCTAAGGTTGCAGAAGTATTTGGGGGAACTGGTATTCGGGTACAAAGACTCTCTGAACTTGATCCAGCAATAAAAGAAGCAATTAATTCAGATGGGTTTAATTTAGTTGATGTTATGGTTGATCCTATCGAATTACTTCCACCAAATTCTTACTAGGTTACAAAGACAGAAAAAAATCAATATTTAATTAAAAAAAATTAATTGATTTTAGCTGAAATTTTACAATTCTCTCGGTCTGTTTGTAGAAGCTTGAGATTTTCCGGAACGTGATCTAAACTAACTTCTTTGGTAGTCATGGGGGTCATATCCATACCAGCAGCCATCCTATTTATAAATTATAACTTCTTTTAAACTATAAACAAATAGTTTGAATTCAATTTAGCTTTTTAAAAGTTTGGACGAAAGATGATGGAAGACCAGCCAGAACTAATCGTTAGTCTAGATAAATATCCGAAGGATATCAATGAAGTTTTTGATGAATTTGTGAGAAATATTACAGCAAACATTTATGGAACTAAAAGATTTCGCTATAATATAAAAGAATATGGCCCTCGTGAACATTTATCGACAACATTTAAATTAATTACAAAGAACTTTTTATTTAAAATTATATTTAAAGTCGAATATAACATATTAAATATATTTTACAAAGAAATAGAGGAGCAAAATTATGCTGTACCAAAAAAATCTTTTAAAAAAAAAATAATACCTGCAGTTCTTAAGTGCATTAATATGATCATAGCAAGAACAAAAATATTTGAATATTTAGAAAGTGATGAAAAAATTTTATGGAGATTATATAGTCTGAATAGAAAAGCAACAGAAACTAGAGATGATACAATATTAACTAATAAAAGATGGATTCAAACTTACTCAAAATATAAACTTAAGAATTATTTAGAATTAAATTCTAAACATTTGAGAGAAACTTTTGAAATTATTGATAAGTATGTTTTTGTTAGCATATTTCAAATTAAAACTATAACTGTAGATCACTCTTCTAAAAATTATTATAATATTGGATTTTATTTGGATTATTTTAACAATTTAGATGAAGGAGATTTTCAAAAGTATTCATTTGGGTTGGAACTATTTGATTCAGAGATTTATAATGATCTCTTTGGAGAATTATTAAAGCTAATTCCTTTTAAGAAATTCGAAGGAGAATTTATAGACTATTATCATTAATAAAGTAAATACTTAAAATCAAAAAAAAATAGATGATTTTTAAAAAATCTAATTTATTTTGGCAGAAATTTTGCAATTTTCCCTATCCGTCTGAAGTAATTTTAGATTTTCAGGTACATCATCTAATGAAATCTCTTTTGTAACCAATGGTGTCATGTCCATTCCAGCAGCCATACAACTTATTACATTTGGAAATGTTCCGTGCCCGCTGTGGCCATACACTTTAAATAGAAAATCTATTTAAGCTTGTGCACCAACAATTCGCGCACGTCTTACTTGGAAATATTCTCCGCATACAGGCATTCTTTGCTCAGCTCTAGCAACAATTACGACAGTACTATTAACATTTTTACATTCCCAAATACAATTTTGGATATCTTCAGTTACAACTTGAGGCAATCCTGTTGCTTCTAAATATATGGCGGCTCCCTCATTATCGGTATATTGCTTAACTTTTTCAACGAAATTTTCTTTCATGGGATTAATTGCATAATCTACTGAACCCATTTTTTTTGCTAAATTAGCACGTTTTTCATTTGGTTCAGAAATTATACATACTCCTGCGCCAGCGAATTTTAAGATGCTAGCCGCTGCTAATCCAATTGGTCCCCCACCTAATATAACCACGTTTTCTCCGGGTCTGATTCCTCCACCACGTTCAATTACAGCATTATAAGCGACGGAGGTTGGCTCAACTAAACTCCCAATTTTATAGATATCATCATATTTATCTTCCAATTTTTTAAGACTCCAACATAGTTTAGATGGAACTGCTATGTATTCTGCATAGGCACCATCTATTGAGAAGCCGATTTCTTGTAATCTTTCACAATGGTTTGGATACCCATCACAGCAAGGTTTACATTCGCCACACCATACCATCTCCTCCACTGTAACTGGTTCACCTTTTTCGTATAACTTACTAGTTCTTTTACTATAAGCTTGACTACCAACTTCTACAATTTCACCAGAAAATTCATGACCCAATATTGCAGGAAAAGCAGTTAATCCAGGATAATAAATATATCCATCATCATAAGTTTGATACATATGAACATCCGATCCACATATACCACATCTTTTGACTTTAATTAAAACTTCATTTGGTTTTATTTTAGGAATGTTTTTATCAATAATCTTTACCTCTGGATATCTCCATACTTTTGAACCTAAATAAGTTAATTTTCCATCAATATCCTTTGAACCAAGTTTAAAATCGGGTTTTGGATCCCATTTTGCTGACATTTCTAAAGCTTTCATCTTATTGTATTACCTCTTTTTAATCATTATATAATTAAAATTAACTACTAAAAAAATAAAACTTTTTTTCATTGATAATGTATAAGAAATTTTAAATCCAATTTCTAAGATTTTAATGGGGGCAGAATCAATTTAAATATATTTAAGAAGCAAAAAAAAATTCTAAATTATAAATTAAACTTAAATTGTTAGTTTTCTCTCTCTTTCAAAAATAATATTAAAATCAATAAAATTGTCAGTAGAATAGCTTGTATAAATAATGCAGGTAAATAATCTCCAGTGGAATCTTTTAAACCTTCAAAACCAAAAATGAAAATAATACCTCCGATTTGCCCAACCATCATTAATATTCCATTTGAACTCGCTTCTGGTACTGGGCTTGTAACATCAACCGCATATTCTAATGCGACTGGAGATGCAGATAGTAGCCCAAAACCAAATAGGAATCCAAAAATTAATAATAAGGTCCCGTCTCGTGTGAATGCTATACCGTATAATGAAATAGTCGCAATGAGTACAGATATTACTAATAATATTTTTCTTTTTTGATACTTATCTGATAATCCCGATAGTATAACACATCCGATTATTCCACCAAGCAACATAAAACCTCCAAGAATTCCCGCATAAATGGAATTAAAGCCTCTAGGAATTACAATAACTTCAATATATGTGGTAATCATATTGAAAATTCCTAGTCCCAAGAAAAAGGTAATAACTAATATTACAAAATATTTGTTTGTGAATAATTGTTTCATACCATCTAACATGAAAACATTTTCTATAATTCTATCTGTTGAAGGAGGGGTAGGTGGTTTATTCTTAACAAATATTATAAATAACAATCCTGAACTTAAAGCTAGTATTCCATAAATTAGGATCATCGTTTGAAAATTAAATAATTCAACAATGAATGGAGTTAACACTAGCCCAAGAGCAATTCCAAGAAAAATAGCAATCATTCCAAGACCAGTTGCAGTTGTTCTCTCTGATTTAGGAAACCAATTATTAGACATTTTTGTTACACTATTCAATACAAAAGGTTGACCAATAGCTATTCCAATTTGATAAATTAATACTAATATAAAACTAGGGCCAGCCAAAAATCGTAAGAAGCCAAATATACCTGCTAACATAGCTCCAATCCCCGCTCCAA
>JBHLNT010000311.1:0-3687 GCA_048941265.1 Promethearchaeota archaeon | reverse complement strand
AAATATGGTAAACTGTCCAGTTTGCAAAATCGCTTGCCATTTTTTAGATGGGCAACTAGTTTAAACAAGTTATGTGGGGCGGTTGGACTTATGGTTATTATAAAAGTAAAATTGATAAAAAAGGAAATTTAATAAAGAAAAATGAAAAAGGTTTGATATTAAGTTTTCAAATCGAGATTTTAATTTCCCTCAATTTCTAATTTAACTCTTTTATTGATTTATATGTAGAGAGTAAAGAATTTAAAGAGAAGAAAACATCAAATTCAAATTTTTAAAAAATTATTCATATAACAAGCAGATTAAAAGTAAAATTGGAAATGAGATCATTGCCAAAAATTTCTAAATTTTGGATCATTCATTGCCAACAACTACTAAATGCATTGCTAATATTAATTAAAAAACACACTTAAGGTTAAAAATAAAATGTTTTTTATCGAAAAATTAATTCAATCAATAAGGGATAAAAAAAGTGTGGTCTGTATGGGGCTTGATCCTCGGATGGATGGTCCGGGTCAAATTCCAGAGGATTTAATTAAAGAACTTGAAGATCCTAATAAAATTATTTTAGAGTTTAATAAGACATTAATTGAGAATGTTCATGATTTAATTCCTGTTATCAAACCTCAAATAGCTTTTTATGAAAAATATGAAGCCTATGAGGCATTAAAGGAAACAATAAAGTATGCTCATAAAAAAGATTTATTGGTAATTCTCGACTCGAAAAGAAACGATATTGGCTCAACTTCTGAAGCATATGCTTATTCTAATTTTAAAGTTTATAATGCTGATGCATGTACTATAAACGCTTATCTTGGTATTGATGGAGTTAAACCGTTTCTAAAACATAAAGATAAAGGGGTATTTATTCTCGTGAAAACCTCAAATCCAAGTAGTAATGATTTTCAGAATCTTTTTAGTGTGCGTTTAGATGATATTCAAAATTCCCAGATCGAATTTAAAACTAAATCAATAAGCCTTGAAAGAAATTATATTCAAATGGCAAAGTTAATTCAAGAGTGGTCTAAAAGTTTGGAAATCTTTTCTGATTTTAATAATCTGGGTGCTGTTGTTGGTGCGACATTTCCTGAAGAGTTAAAGATTATCCGTGATATACTAAGAAATTCATTTATCTTAATTCCGGGGTACGGTGCCCAAGGTGCTCAAGCAAAGGATATTAAAGCTGGATTTAATAAGAAAGGTTTAGGGGCTATAGTGAATTCATCCCGAGGTATCATGTTTGCTTATAATAAACGGAATAAATCTCCTGAGAAGTATGCAGAAGCCGCAAAGCAAGAAATAATAGAAATGAATGAAAAAATAAATAAAGAAATAGGACTCTTATAGAATAAATTTAAAGGTGAATCAAATGGGCAAGCATCCAGAAACTTTAGATAATATCATACAGTACTATAGAGAATCTTTTAGTGAAGATAATCGTTTAAAAAGCAACTGGGGTGAATTAGAATACGTTCGTTCGAAAGACATCATTAAAAGGTATCTACCTAAGCCTCCTGCGACGATTTTAGATATAGGTGGCGGTTCAGGAATATATTCACTTTGGTTAGCTAGAAAAGGATATGAAGTCCATTTAATCGATCCTGTACCTCTTCATATCAAGCAAGCAATAGAATATTCAAATAACCAACCTGACTCTCCAATAGCAAGTTGCACTATTGGTGATGCGAGAAACTTAAAAAGCCTGAATTCAAGCGCGGATTCTATACTTTTAATGGGACCCCTTTATCACCTACAACATAGAGAAGATAGATTAAAAGTAATAAAAGAATGTTATCGAGTTTTGAAAAAAGAAGGATTTCTGTTTGCTGTAATAATTTCGAAATTTGCCTCAATTATTGATGGTTTTTGTGAAGGATATTTCAAAGATCCCGAATTTCGAAAAATAATGCTCCAAGATTTAGAAAATGGTCAACATAAAAACCCTACTAATAATCCTATGTATTTTACTGATGCCTATTTCCAACACCCAGCAGAATTTAAAGATGAAATTGAAGAGGCAGGATTTATTGTAGAAAATGTAATAAGTATTGAATGTTTTAGCTATAATCTTAGAGATTTTGATGAAGTATGGAAGAATCTAGAAGAACGGAATTTTCTACTTAAAATTCTTAGAATCATCGAAAATGATTCAAGTTTAATAGGGGCTAGCCCACATATAATGTGTGTTGCAAAAAAAAATTCTAACTAAAAAGATAAGTAAGCTGATATTTGCTTTCCAATATAAGAAAATTTTATCACGCATTCACTAATAGCATTATTAGAATCGCGTCAACGACTATAAACGGAATTAAAATCATTGAAAAAACTATTAAAGCGCGTTTTATACCTAACTGGTGCATAACATTTAAAACATTAATACCCATAAATAATGCAAGAACTATAAAAATAATGATTAAAAGGACTGGAGGTCCCCCTTCCATCTCTCCAGAAAATCCTAGTAACATTAAGGGACCACCTACAAAAAAGAATATCCCCACTTGAGAACCAAAACTAACAAGTACCCATTTAAAGCTGGTTCTCACTTCAGCTTTCGTTAAAACTAATCCTAACTTTAATAATAATAATGCCAAACCAAACATTATTCCAAAGGTCATAAAAATAGATTCACCAGAAAAAGGACCATCTCCATTTGAATTTTGAAATAACAAAAAAATCAAGTTTTACCACACCTTTCCAATAACTCTTATTATAAATTTTAAATTTTATAACTTAACTTATAAAACATATAAACAACATTTTTGATTTAAAGTTATTTTATCACAAATAGATATTTAAGTTACATTTAATATTTTCATTCTTAATTATCATTTTAAAAAAAAATGGAGGATTATTCAAAAAAGTAAAATAGGAATGATATGCAATGGTAGAAACTAAGAAAGATATTGTTACTGAAAACGATGAAATTCGAATTTTCGTTGCCATATGCCAATGAGGTATAAATATCGCAGAAATAATCGATTGTAGTGCATTAGCAAATTTCTCAAAAACCCTTCCTAATGTCGTTGACGCTACTGATTATATAAGTCTCTGTACAGAACCCGGTGCGGAATTTATAAAGGATAAAATGATTGAAAGTAATGCTAACAGATTAATCGTTGCGTCATGTACTCCAAAAACCCATGAACCTGTCTTTCAAGGCGTCTTGGAATCGATGGGTATAGATCCATCTTTTTTAGAATTCGTTAATATTCGAGAACACGCAAGTTTTGTACATAGGCAAGATAAACCTGGAGCGCAGAGAGTAGCTGAAGATGCTATCCGATCTGCTGTAGCAAGAGCCGCTGTACTAGAAAAAATATTAGTCAAAGAGGTAGATATCACTAAAAAATCTCTTATAATCGGAGGTGGCGTAGCAGGTTTGTCAGCTGCAATTGATTTGGCTGAACAAGGCTTTGAAGTCCATCTAGTTGAAAAAAGTCCTACTATTGGCGGGAAAATGGCTATGTTAGATAGAACTTTTCCTACTGATGACTGTTCAATATGAATTTTAGGACCAGTTATGCTTCAAGCCGCAAGAACTCCTGGAATAAATATTTATACATATAGTGAACTCGAGGACGTGTCTGGATTTGTGGGGAACTTCAATATAAAAGTTAGAAAGAAAGCTAGATATGTTACTAATGATTGCAATGGATGTGGAGCTTGCACTGAAGTATGTCCTGCATATGG
>JBHLNT010000310.1:0-3691 GCA_048941265.1 Promethearchaeota archaeon | reverse complement strand
ATTTTCTAGATTTATTGCTCTAGCAAATAAATTTCGATATTTATTCATGCCTCGTTGTGTTAATTCAACGCAAACCAGCTCGCGAATATAATTTGTAGTAATCTCATCAATTCCAAGGCCAATAATTTTTCGGATTACATCTTCAGCCACCTTTTCAGAAATAGTGATGTCTAAACCTGTTTCTTTATTAAGCACTTTAGCAATATTATTTTCATCAAATTTTTTCTTTTCACCTTTAGAATTGATCACATATTTCGGATAAAGGTCCATTAACGAAAATGAATTATTAGTCATCTGTTTTATTCACAATTTTAGTAAAAATCTTATGCATTAAAATTCTTAACAACCAATGAATTTTATATTCCTCACAATTTAAAAACTAATTTAATAATCTATTAATTAACCTTTCAAATAGAGTTTTTGAATTATTAAATTTAATCTAAAGAAGTAATAATGATTCATATTTTAATTTTTATCGATTTTTTTCTATAACTTTCATATTTTTAATTTGTCGGCAAATCATCAATATTCTAACTCTCAAGTGGAACAATATTTCATCACTATATAAAGAAAAAAACTAGTGAGAATTTTTAATTTTTTAAAAAATAATAGAAATCATTTAAAAATTGAAAATCTTTACTAATAATAAATTTTGATCTACCTCTGTGTAGATAAATAATTAAGAAATGAATAATCGTGACGGCTAAAAAAGATAATCTCGAAAGTAAAAAGCCTCAGAAATCTGTTATACGAGAAGAAATAAAGCTAAAATTTCATTGGTACTTATTAGCTTTTTTCACAATTTATACTCTATCATTTATTCTTCCGGGAATTATTTTTACACTATATTTGCATTATTATTTTGCTCCATTTTTTTTAGGAGTTACAAATTTCATATGTATTTTTACAGAATTAAATTCTTTATTTGTCCTATTATTAATGCCCCTTGTCATAATTATTTGTTATCTTATCCATCTCTTTTTTGTTGCGTTGATAACCAGATTATTTTGGCAACATACTGAAAAAATAAGCCCTACAAAAGATGGGATTATCCCGAGGAATATTCAGAGTAAAACATTAGACTATTATAACATTCGCTCATTTATGATAAAGTATCCAAAAAATGCCTTTGTTAAGGGACCTTTTCCATTTCTAATAAATTGGCTTTACAATTTCGTCGGAACAAATAAGATTGGAAAAGGAACTACAATCGAAGAACAGTTTGGAGCCGATAGATATGTCGAAATAGGGGATAATTGCTATATTGGCGTTAATTCTGGATTCAGCTCTCATTCAGTGGCCGGAATTTTCGGAAATATCTCATATTTCAAAATTAAATTAGGTGATAATGTAACCACGTCAGCTTTAAATTGCTTAGCTCCTGGAGTTCAAATTAATGATAATGCGTATTTAATGCCAATGGCAGGAGCGATCAAGCATACTATTTTAAAGGGAGATAATAATTATTATTTTGGAGCTCCCCTAAGAAAAATCTTTAAAAAAAAAATATTAGAATACCTAAAAATAACTGAAGAAGATTTAAATTTGAATGAAGAATTGGCGAAGAAATACCTCAAAATTAAAAATGAAATTGATAAATTAGAGTAAAATCGAAATAATATGATAGAGGAAACACCAAATTTTTCAAACAGAAATAATGATGAAAAAGATGATTTTGTAATTGACTTTACGACAAGTAGCGCAATCAGTAGAATTACAATTAAAGTTTTAGCAATTTACCTTCCTATTTTCTGGTTTAGTGGAATACTTGTAGGTATAACTTGGTATGGAATTGAATATTTGATTGAAAGTTGGATAATTAGGATGCTTTTACTACCACTGATGATTGTAGCTTCATGGTTTACATTTATATTTGCTTGCGCATTATTCGGTAAATTATTTTTGATTTTTATAAATCTCATTCATAAACCAAAAGAAGGAATTTTTAGAGCTGAAAAAGGTGATACTGATTTCGAATTCTGGTGCTTGAGAACTGAGTTGAAAAAATTAATCGTGTTTCTAATGAATAACTGTCCCTTACCATGGATAGATACCTGGGCTTTTCGCTGGTTTGGTACCAAAATTGACTTTACAAGTCATTTGTATGATGCGTGGGTAGATATGGAATTCATAAAGTTTGGTAGAAAAGTCACAGTTGGTCAAGGCGCAGTAGTTATGAGTTCTATGGTTGTAGGTAAATATTTAATCATTAAAAAAGTATTTTTTGACGATTATGCTGTAATTGGGGGAGTATCAAACATTTCACCAGGCACGATTATTGGAAAAGATACTGTCATAGGAGCATTTTCAACCACCAATTTAAATCAGTTCTTAGAACCAGGATGGATTTATTTTGGAATACCGGGAATAAAGCTAAAAGAGAATAAATATGCCGAATCAAGGCGAGATGTAATAATAAAAAGAGAAGCAGATGAAGAAAAGAAATATGAAGTAAAGCACGAAGTAAATATTGATGAAGATAAAAAACACTTAATAAAAAACGGGGATCAAGAATTATTAAAAAAAAATAACGTAAATATTTTGGATGAATGATTTTTCTCTTCAGAATTAATAAATTATTTGAGATATATATAAATAATTTTAATTATTTAGTGAAATTGACATTCCTATGTGGTTAATAATAGTTTTTTCAATTTTAGTTCTTTTTTTATATATCCTCATTGCGTGTATAATTGGAACCATTAGGAAAAACTGGGGAACTATGGATGTCTTTTATGGCCCTGCTTATTTTATTGTGGCCTTTACAAGTCTATATCTATTATATAGATCCACAAATATAATTTCGATTCGCCAAATCATTGTAACCACTTTAATCTTAATATGGGCTTTAAGGCTTGCGATTTACGTACATATTAGAAATAGAGGTAAACCAGAAGATCGTCGGTATGCATTTATGCGAAAAAGATGGAAAGAAAAAGGGAAAAACGTCTTTTTAAAAAGTTTTACAAACATCTATTTATTTCAGGGACTGGTAATTTTTATCGTGGTCTTCCCAACATTATGGATAAATGTAAATGAAAATCCTCAGATAACAAATATCTTTGAATTTTCAGCTATAACATTATGGCTCGGTGTTATACTATGGATAATTGGATTTTATTTTGAAAGTGTTGGGGATTATCAACTCTATAAATTTCTAAATAATCCTAATCGGACAAAAAGAGTAATGGACGAGGGTTTATGGAAGTATACACAACATCCAAATTACTTTGGAGAGAGTTTGATGTGGTGGTCTATATTTATCATAGCCTTAGCCATTCCTTGGGGTTTTATAACAATTTTTGGACCTATCTATATAACATTTCAAATAATTAATGTATCAGGAGTAAAATTGCTAAACAAGATTCACAAAGGCGATGACGAATTCGCAGAATACAGGAAAAGAACCAGTACGTTTATACCATGGTTTCCAAAGAAAAAGCAAAAATAATTATTTTTTTTTTCTTTTAAGTTAATAAATCAAATAGCAGGAAATTAAAATGGTAGAAGGAAAAAGAAGGAAAGTTTTACAGATATTCAATATAATAGCATTCTTCATCATGATTGTGTTTAACACGCTTTCAGGAACCAGAATTTTTAATAATAAGACAGTCGGTGAAATTTCAGATAAATATCCTAACCTATTTACCCCTGCAGGTATCACGTTTAGCATATGGAGTGTAATTTATCT
>JBHLNT010000309.1:0-3693 GCA_048941265.1 Promethearchaeota archaeon | reverse complement strand
GGGTTTTACATTATGAATCAAATATATTGGATTTATATTATTGATGACAGAGGAGCAACTATATTCAGTTATGAAACAACAGTTCAAGGTTCCTTAAGAAATAATCATGCTATTATCTCTCATTTCCTTCATGCTCTTCAATCAATTGGGAAAAATCTAGGGGATAATGAAGTAAAAAGTATTGATTTAGGTAATAATAGATTTTACTTAACAAAAGAAAAACTGACTAATTATTTATTTATTATAAAGACAGATACAAATGCGGATTTTGAATTTATAAACCTTCTCTTAAAACAAATTATGTTTAAGTTCGTTGAGAAATTCACAGGACATTTCAAATTAGTAGTGGATGAAAAAATTGAATTAATAAATTCTTTTAAAGAGGATATTAAAGAGATTCTAAGGTATAAATCTAAATTTGAAAAATTCTCTGAAACTCTCCAAGAAGCTTAAATTTATGTTTTTTGAAATCAATGGATTATTTACATGCGAACAGTTGTAAAAATTTACAGGGAACAGATCATTTAGAAAGCATATTGGAGACAAAAATGATTTAATAAATTGTTGATTCTTTTTCTAGAAGCTAATTGATGAGTTTATAGCTTTGAATGAAACTGAACCATCTTTTTATATCCTAAATTATTATTTTTGGAGTATTAATTAATTTAAAAATTTTTAAAAATTGTAAGGAATTGTTTAAAATCTAGTAAAAAATTTTTATTATTATTAAATTGTATTGAATTATTATGAATCTTTTTGCATTAATATTAACAGCTATAACATTCTTTTCAACTTTAGCAGGTGGACTTTTAGCTACTAAATTTAGACTAAAAATTGAATACTTCACTGCGTTTGCCGCAGGGATCTTAATTGGTGTGCCTTTATTTGAGCTTTTACCAGAATCGCTAAATTTAGCAGTGAGCATGAAATTACCCATCGAATACGTAATGTATATAACTGTATTAGGATTTATCTTTTTATTTATTCTTGAAAGATATATATCGGTTCATAAATTATGTGAACAAAATATTTGTATGAATGTTCGACACCCAAAGGGAGGTTTATATGGCGCTATAGAATTATCTGCTCACAGTTTTATGGATGGTTTCGCTATAGGAATTGGCTTTCAATTTAATTTCTCTGTAGGAATTGTTATAGCAATTGCTGTTATTTCACATGATTTTTCAGATGGTTTAAATACTGTTACATTAATGTTAAAAACCGGAAATTCTCTAAAATCCACTTTACGTATGTTAATTGTTGATGCGACCACTCCATTTATAGGAGTTATAACCACATTATTTATAAATTTTCCAGAAATCCTTCTGATTTTCATATTGCCCTTCTTTGCTGGAAGTTTCTTATATCTAGGTGCAAGTGATTTACTACCAGAAGCTCATGAAAAAAATCCCTCTAAAATCACATTAATGCTAAGTTTATCAGGTATTTTAATAGTTCTTATTATCTCCCGTGTTTTAAATATTTAAATAATCTAAAATTTGTTAATTCTATAAAAAATAATGCTCAATATAAACAATAAAGTAGAAATGAAATTTTTATCATTTCTTTAAAGAAATTATTAATAATGAAAGTGTTATCTGGTCTAGTGAGTAAATTTTTAAATGTTATTTACAGAAATAATAACTAATTAATGAATAAGTCTAATTTTAATTTAAATATAACATAAATGGAATCCATAGGGAATTATTCATGATTATTAATGTTCACGCCCATCTTGACCGTAAGGAATTGTATTCAGATAAATATTGGCAATCTGTAGCATATGGTTTGGCAAAAAAATTTAAATTATCTCATGAAAAAGCAATGGAGAATATAGTAAAACCATTTTACACTTCTAAAAATTATCATGCTGAAGGTTTTGTAAAAGTTTTGGATGAGATAGGTATAGACAAAGCTATAATTACAGCAATGGATTTTGGATTGGCAAAAGCAGGTGAACCACCCTGGTCCATAGAAGAAATAAATCAATGGATCGCAAATCAAACAAATGAATTTTCGGATAGACTCGTGTCTTTATGCGCTGTAGACCCCAGAAGGGGTAAGAAAGCTATTAAATTGCTTGAAAAAGCTGTTTTTGAATGGAACATGAAAGGTGTCAAGTTACATCCCACAGCAGGATTCTATCCCGATACCCCTGAATTCTTTCCATTTTATGAAAAGTGCGTGGAACTTGATATTCCTATTCACTCTCATGTGGCAGCATTAACTCCTGCTTTAGTAGAAGCTAAATATGCAGATCCTATTTATCTTGACACCATAGCTGCTAATTTTCCCGAATTAAAAATCATCTTAATTCACTTTGGAGGAACTACTTGGACTAAAAAATGCGTAGAAATTATGTGTTCAAGACCAAATGTTTATGCTGAAATTTCTTCCCATCAAATAAACGTACTAACGAATCCTCAACAATGGCTAATCAATTTGCGAACGATTCTTAATACACCTCCAATGTTTGGTGCACCTCTTAGTGATAGAATAATGTTTGGCTCTGATTGGCCATATCTTGAATACGCAATGAAAGACGAAGTTTGGGTCGAATGGTTTAAAAATATCCCTGAAGAAGCTAAGAAATATGGCTTAAAGTTTACAAAAAGAGAAATTGATAAAATACTTGGAGATAATGCACAAAAAATTCTTGAACTATAAATAATTAAAAAATCCTTTCTGGGTTGTAATTATTATGCAAATTCAAATCTGAAAATAAATTTTAAATAATAAAATACCCGAAATATTAAATAATGAGGAATCTTTATGAAAGCGATTGTATGTACGAAATATGGACCACCGAAGAGTCTTCAGCTCAAAGAGATAGAAAAACCTAAACCCAAAGATAATGAAGTAAGGGTAAAAGTATATGCGACAACAGTAACATCAGGGGATGTAATGATTCGAAGCATCACATTTCCTAAATCTCTTGTAATCTCGTTCTTTGGGCGAATGATAGGTCTCAAAAACCTAAGGAAAAAAATACTAGGGTCTGAGCTTGCTGGGGAAATTGAAGCAAAAGGCAAAGACGTAAAATTATTTAAAAAAGGTGACCACGTTTTTGGAACTACCACTGGGCTGAAGTTTGGTGCTTATGCTGAGTATGTATGTTTGCCCGAAAAATGGAAGGGAGGAGTACTGGCAATAAAACCAGCTAATATAACCTATGAAGAAGCAGCTGCTACTATCATCGGGTCATTAACCGCATTGCATTTTCTTAGAAAAGGAAATATCCAGAGTGGTCAAAAAGTTCTTATTTATGGAGCTTCTGGAAGTGTAGGTACCTTTGCAGTACAGCTTGCCAAGTATTTTGGAGCAGAAGTTACCGGGGTATGCAGTACCACGAATTTAGAATTGGTAAAATCTCTGGGAGCCGATGAAGTAATTGATTACACTAAAGAGGATTTTGCCAAAAGAGGGGTGTCTTATGATATCATCTTTGATGCGGTGGGAAAAACCTCGTTTTCGAATTGTAAGGAAGCGTTAACTCCTAATGGAAAATACGTTTCAGTGAAAAAGGGTTTAGCATCCGAAAGAAATGAAGATTTAATTTTTATCAAAGAGCTTATTGAGGCAGAGAAAATAAAATCGGTTATAGATAGACGCTATTCGTTGGAACAAATTCCCGAGGCTCATAGCTATGTTGAAAAAGGACACAAAAAGGGAAATATAGTAATATCTGTGGAG
>JBHLNT010000308.1:0-3730 GCA_048941265.1 Promethearchaeota archaeon | reverse complement strand
TTTTAAGAGATTATAACGCGCTTTATTTTTCTCATATTAGGGGAGAAGGAAAAACGGTCATTGATGCGGTCAAGGAAATAATAGAAATCGTCAAAAAATCAGGTTGCACTGGAGGACAAATTGCTCATCACAAAGTTACCGGTAAGATATACTGGGGAAGGAGTAAAGAAACATTAAAATTAATTGAAGAAGCTAATGAAGAAGGCATTAATATAACGTGCGATCAATATCCATATAATAGAGGAATGTGCAACTTATCAGTAACACTTCCTCCTTGGACAAGAGAGGGCAATGTTGAAGAAATAAAACAACGTTTACGCGATCCCGGAGATAGAGAACGAATTAAAAATGATATTATTAAAGATGAGATTGAAAAATGGGAAAATATAGTTCACGACGATGGATTCGAAAGAATTTTTATAGTGTCAGCCCCTGCAGAAAGATGGAAGGATATCATCGGCAAGAGTATCTCAGAAATAACAAAAATTAAGGATTTTAATGATGATTGGGAAACATATTTTGAGTTGTTAATCGATGATCCTCAAGTTACTTCTGAAGGTCAAGGATGGGAAGATATACGACGTATAATGAAAAACCGTTATCAAATGGTCGGAACTGATGGCGTTGGTATTCCATATTTGCCTTCCTTGGGAGCATTTCATCCCCGTTTCTATGGAACATACCCTCGCATTCTAGGGAAGTTTGTCAGGGAAGAGAACCTATTAACTTTGGAAGATGCAATTCGTAAAATGACATCGTTTCCCGCTCAACGATTGGGATTGAGAGATCGTGGAATATTAAGGGAAAACACCTGGGCAGATATAGTAGTTTTCAATCCTGAGACTGTAATTGATAATGCAACCTTTGAAGAACCTCATCAGTTCCCCGAGGGGATATTACATGTCGTTGTAAACGGAACTATTGTAGTCGAAGACAATAAACAAAATAGAAAACGTCCTGGAAAAATATTGAGACGACCATCTTAAAAAGAAACTTGAAGATAACATTTTCTATTTTTAATTTTTTATCTTAGTTAGTCAAGATTTTATTTAATTCAAGATTCAAAAATTAGCATTTATGGATTTGTAATACCCAAAACTTTTAAATTAGAAATGAAGATATTAATTATAGATTATAGTTTAATTTTAAATTATTAATTTCAAAAATTTGTGGGATATTTGCCGAAAATTGAGATTAAGTGCCCTTTATGTAAAAAAAACGGAGTAATTAGTATTGAAGAGAATTTAGTTAAAAGCTCATCTAGAGGTCTGTTGTCAGTCCATATAGCAAATGATATTATTTGTGAGCATACATTCACAGCTTATATAGATAAGAATTTACAAATAAGAGATTATTTTTTTGTTGATTTTAGCGTAAAATTACCTGAAATCTCTTTAATCGAAAATTTAGAGCAGGAATCAGTCTTACCAAAAGAAGTTGTCGATATAGATTTAATTAAATTAAATATTCCTGCTATAACTCTAGCATATATTCTTAAATCTATTTTTTTAAAACAAAAAATAGTTTTGATTTTTAACCAAGAATTTTTATATCATCATATTGAAAAATTCTTTGAATATATTACTCAAAATAGTTTTGAAATGGATTTTTCTTTAATTAATAGTAATGATTATAAAAATAATAAAAAAAGCTACAAAGATGCTATGGTTTTTGAGTCCAATAAAATAATTAGAAATAACAAAAATTTAATAAATCCTAAAAAATTAGATATTGAAAAGAAGATTATTGAGAGATTTTACTCTGAAAGTGAGTTAGGGTATAGTTATATCGTCTTAAAAAATGAAATTTTTAAAGCCTATGAATTATCCCTAAAAATTATACAGGAAATTGAAAAAGTTAATAAAATCGGAAATCAGCCAAATATTTTAGTAATTCAGGATGAATTAGAAAAAATCTATAAGGTAAAAATCGACAAACTATATTTAAATTTTCTCATTGATATTATTGCTAACTATTTTGAAGTTAAAGTCCCATCTTTAATAAACGGATTGTTCGAATTTTTATGAACTACAATCTTTTCTACCAAATTTATTTTTAATTTTAATATAGAATAATTTTTTTACTAGTATTTTAAATATATGATACCTTAAGATTAGTTTCGCGTCTGTAATGTAAATATATAAATTAGAAAAAAAAGAAAATAGATAATTTTTTTATAGTTTTTTACTCTTTTGTTTTTATAAGCCATTTTGCTACTCGATCGGGTAATAACCATCCTAAGTAAACAAATATTAACCTTAGTACTAAAAGAATTCTTGCCAAAATAAGCATTGGAACTGTAAGTGTTAAAAGCGCGTCCATTATTACACCAATAATTAGAAGGATGAATTCAGCTAATATAAACCGACCTCTCCATTGTAATTTTTTATTCCCCGATTTAGAAAAATTTCTAATTAATAGGATTCTTACTATGAGGGAGGCTACTAGCGCAGTCAACACCATTAATGTGGATACTCCTCGCGATTCACTATCAAATTTTCCTGCTATAGCACCCACCGCTTCAATATTGGTTAGGAGCATATACACAAAAATAATTTCAAAGGCAATCGTAATTACCAAAAATGTTAATATTATCTTCATTGCTGGCTTTGGATATAAGAGCGATATTATTGCGTACATCATACATAAAGCAGCAAAAAGAGTGAAGCCATAAGCAATGAATAAATATAATGCTTCATCTAATAAGGCTCCATAAATTATAAGTGATAAAAACGAAATTCCCGAAGCCATCCACGATATTGTCGTTAGAAGTATTGCTAGTCCGACACCAATTAGTTCTTTACGCTTATACTCAAAATATCTCATTATAATAATCAAACCAATAATAATACCTATTAGCCCGATTGCTAAACTTAAAACACCTTGAAGTATTTCAAATTCATTTAATTCTTCTATTCCCACTTTATTATCCCCATACTTGACTTTTTAATAAAAATTCATAGTTTTTAACATAATCGTCTTATTTTATTTAAATTTATCCTAAAATTTTTTGTTTGTAATAAAGAGAAGAAAATTTACTAAACATAGAAGATGCTTTTCTTAAGATGACTTCCTTCCAGACTCAAAGATTAGGACGGATGAATCTGTAATTAAGTACAAATTTATAAATAGAAATATCTTAATAATTTAATTTAACATTCAATGTATCAAAAAATTTGAGAGAAAAATAATAAAATAATCGTGAAAAAAGTATGAGTTCGGATGAAGACATAACCAAATATGAGCGATTTAGTAATAAGAGAATGTTAGTATTCGCGTTATATGCCCCAATCTTAAATACCTTATGGGCTTTAAGAAATTGGATTCAAATATATGCTGCTAAAGCGTTAGGAATTCCAATTCTTTATGTGCTTTTGATTTTCGGAATATATGCAGTTTGGGATGCAGTCAATGATCCAATTACGGGTAATTTATTGGATCGCTCTTCAAAATTTACTGAACGATATGGAAAAAGATTTCCATTCATTGCAATCGGTGTTTTTGGAGCTTTACTATGCATCATTTTGCTATATCTTCCTATTACTGGCGATCTCATAATGATTGTATTATGGTTATTATTCGTAGTAATTATATACGATGCCTTTCAAACGATATTTGATTTAAGTATAGCTGGATTTATAGTTGATAGATTTCGAGATCAGAAGCAAAGAGTTAAACTTGGGACATTCACTCACATTTTTGCAGGGATATCTACTTTAACGGCAGCAGT
>JBHLNT010000307.1:0-3734 GCA_048941265.1 Promethearchaeota archaeon | reverse complement strand
AAAAAGCGTATATAAGAAATTTATTGTAGATACTCCCTGATTAACTAATTTATTTGTTTATGAAAATTTCATTATGAATCTTATTAAAAACTTATTTTATTCCTTTGAGTTTAGATTTATAATTTAAATAAATAATAATTAAATACTGTATTAAGATATTCTCATTTAAATGATAACTTTTGAGAAAAAACACACACTAAAGGTGAGTTAAATTGGCAATTGAAATAAATTGGTTAGCCGTAATTGTTGTTGGTATTATATATTTCTTAATAGTATTTTTCTGGTATTATCCACAAATTTTTGGTAATATATGGCTCGAGTTAGTTGGGAAAGAAGGAGTTGAAAAATCAAAAATTATCAAAGAATCAATCGTTATGGTGTTTACTAGCATCATAACTGTTCTTATACTTGAGATACTATTAGATCTGACGGGCTGGAACGATTTAGGGTCTGCTATTCTATTAAGTTTGCTTTTATGGATCGGATTTGTAGCAATGACAGCAATAAATCAGAATATTTTCAATGATAGGGGCGTAAAATTGTATTTTATTGAATATGGTGCTTACTTAGTGGCCTTTTTGGTGTCAGGATTAATTTTAGCTCTATGGCAATAAAATTTATTTTTTTTTTAATGTTTTAAAAGAAGAAGTTTATACTTCAAAAAAAAGAGAAATTAATATAAAATAAATTATTTCTTATATTCTTTAAAAAGCGGATCTTCTATTTGTAATGCTCTCCGTTGAACCTTTCCCATAATATTTTTAGGAATTTCATCAATAAATTCAATTAATTTAGGGACTTTCCAATTGGTCATATATTCTTCCATCCATGCCTTTAATTCATCTTCTGTTATAGTTCCAACATATTCGGGTTTAATTGCAACCCATGCTTTTGCTATTTCTCCAACTTTACCTTCTGGATCAGGTAAACCAGCAACGGCAACCTCATCCACTTTCTTATGTTTCATAATCATGGTTTCTACTTCGGTTGGAAAAACAGAATGACCAGCAACTTTAATCAATTGTTTTTTACGATCTCTAAGAACCACAGTCCCGTCTGGATTCATAAATCCGATATCACCAGTTCGAAGCCAAATTCGATCATCCCATTCCTGAAGGATTTCTTTAGTTTCTTCAGGTTGATCTAAATAACCTTTCATCACTTGTGGTCCACATACGCAGAGCTCTCCAATATTTTGCTCTCCATATTTCGAACCGGGCAATCCGATAGCGATAGGACCGTCATCAAGAGTGTTGGCATCCGCAGGCCAAATACCCCAATCAGTACCGGGTAAGGGCAATCCTATTACTCCAATTGGACTCTCCCCGAACAGGTTGCCCGCACTTACGACTGGAGAGGCTTCGCTCAACCCGTATCCCTCCACCAATCGCCCCCCTGTTTCCTCTACAAAGGCATCTCGAACGGGTTTATGCAAATGTCCAGCACCCGAAATACATAGTTTAAACTTTCCAAATAGCCCTTTAAAAGCTCTTAGATTTTTATATTCAGCAATTCTTTTGAAAAGAATTTCAGCTCCTGCATAAATGAAACCATTTGGAGCATCGATTTCATTAATTTCTTTAAGAAATTCTCCCGTTTCAGGAGGTCTTGGAAAGATCATCATGAATCCTCCTAATGCTATGCACGTATTCATGCATGCGGTCATTCCGAAAGAATGAAATAGTGGGAGAGCAACGATATCCCCGATCCCAGGATCTTCACCCCCAAACCAGAGCATGCATTGGATCGCGTTCGTAACTATATTAAAATGGGTTAATACTGTAGCTTTCGGGATTCCTGTTGTTCCACCTGTCATAATATAAGTTGCTGTATCGTTTATGGGATCAATTTTAATATTGGGAAGATTCGGCTCAGTTTTTAAGAGATCTAAAAATTTATATGTTCTAGAATAGTCTACTTTACCTCCTGGAATTCTTCCGATTATTTTGCCCATTAATTTTTTAATTCCCGGAAGTCCTGAGGCTAAATCAGCTAAATTTGAAGAAACAACAAATTCAAGATTAATTTTATGGATTATAGGTTTCATTAATTCGCTGTACAAAAAATCCATTATAATTAAATATTTAGCTTTTGTAATTTCAAGATGGTGTAATACTTCTAAAGATTTATAAGTAGGATTAATTCCTGTGACTATTGCTCCAATTTTTAAGGCAGCATAAAACGCAATAACATATTGGGAGCAGTTCGGCATGAGGAGTGCAATTGTTTCACCTTTTTTCACACCTAAATTATGAAGTGCAGTTCCAAGGGAGTCTATCATCTTTCCGGCCTCTTCATAAGACATCCAAGAATATAAAAACCACATCATAGTTTTATCACTAAATTTCCTTCGCTGTCTCTCAAAAAACTCTCCAGCAGATATTTTTTCAAAATCATATTTATGAGGCGTATTTTCTGGCCACCACTTTCTAAACCATGCTTTCTCTTCATTTATTTGTAATTCTGTCATGTAATATCACTACAAAAAAATAACATATTAGAATTTAAGAAATTGAACTCCAATTTTTTTTTTAAATTTTATATCTAATTTAGAATCTTTAATATATAAATCTTTAAAATTTTATATGGAACATTCTATTAGTTTATTTGAATCGGATATTTACCATATTTACTTAAAGTCTCTCTCATCGCAATGAAATTCTCTAATTTGATTGCGGGATTTATGCTATGCCCGGAGCTTAAAATTAAACCGCCTCCAGGGGCAATTTCTTTAAGTAATCTTTTTGTATAATCTTTTATAATTTTAGGATTCTTATCAGAAAGATCTTGAGGTGAGACATTCCCTACAAAAGTAATTTTGTCTCCATATTTTTCGTTTAGCTTAAAAATATTATATTCTGGATTTGCTGTTGTAGGTTCAATTGGATGGATTGCATCAACACCGCAATTGATTATATCTTTAAAAACTTTTTCAATATCGCCACAACTGTGTAATATGAATTTTAATCCACCTTTATGAGCAGTATCACATATACGCTTCAACCAGGGAAAAACATATTTCCGATAATTTAAAGGGCTCATAAATGGCCCTCCTTTATAACCATAATCATCACACATAATAACTGCGCCATTCTCTCCCCATTCAATCAATCTTTTAATCAACTCTACAGTAAATATACCTCTATTATCAAAAATTTTCTTCACATTTTCTCTTTGAGCTAGCAGACGACTAAAATTTTCAAGACCAAAAGCCTCCCAAGTCATCTCCATCATGCCAAAAACCATAGGAGCGACATGTACCTCTCCAGCAAATTTTTCCTCAAGACGTTTGGATTCCTTTTGAATTTCTTCCCTTCTTGGATCATCCGGATCTAAAGGAGGAAAATTTTCAAAGTCTTCAAAATCTTTTATTGCTCCTCCCATATAATACACAATATCCATATTGTCAGCGGGATTTAGTTTAAAATGATTAATTCTCCCATATTCATCCACAAATCCATCTTTCTCGAATAACTTGGGAAATAAAGCTATAGGGGAGGGGACAAGGTCTATTCCAATTCGTTTATACAACTTAACCAAAGTAGGTAAACCCAATTTAAAAGAATTAATTCCACTCATTAATTCATTAAATTGCTTATCATTTTCGAATTTCATATCATAGACGGTTTTATAAGCTTTACCCGCGCCCAAAAGACCATATTTCACTTTATAATGCTTACAGATCGCTAAATTATCAATCGATCCCTCATAAGAGGGAACTTTATCAGGTTCTT
>JBHLNT010000097.1:0-15720 GCA_048941265.1 Promethearchaeota archaeon | reverse complement strand
GAGTCTTTTTTCTATTCGATTTTACTAAAAAATAGTCCCTACTGGGATAGAATTGCAAATTTAAAGGCACAAATTTAAATCGGTTAATTTTATAATATACTAGAAAAAAAGACTATAAGGATATAAAATTTTAAGTTTAATAAATTTTTAAAATGAATACTAATAATATTAAATCATCTCACAAAAGAAATTAATGATTTATGCCAAATATCGAAATTATATGCCCTTCTTGTTCTAAAGGTGGAAATATCGAAATTTCAGAAACTGATATTAAAACAGTTTCAAGTGGCCTGCTTGCTGTTAATATTGCAGCCAATACAATTTGCCCACATACTTTTATAGCATATATCGACAAAAATTTGAAAATTAGAGATTACTTCATTGCAGATTTTCATTTTGTACTTCCAGAAACAGAATTAGAAGAAGCACTTAAAGATAAAGAAATTCCTGGTATCGAAGTTATTGATAGGGATTTAATCAAGCTTAATATATCATCTTCAATTTTAGCGAATATACTTAAAGCAATCGTTTTCAAGAGAAAAATGGTTCTCGTCCTCGATAAGAAATATATTCGTAAGCATGTTCGAAATCTTTTTGAGTTTATTACTCAAAACTCATTTAAAGCCGATATAAATATTATTTCTAAAGAAAATTTTTCTAATAATAAAGAAAAATATAAAAAGTTCATTATTTTGGAGGGGACAAGGATTATCAGAGATGAAAATGGCATTTTTGAGCCTAAGAAATTATTCATTGAAAATAAGCTCATCGAACGATTTTTAAGCGAATCCAAGTCCGCATTAAGCTTATTTTTATTAAAAAATGAAATTAAAAAATCATACGCACTGGCAAAGACGATTTCTCAATTTGCCATGAGTTATAAAGGTAAGAAAAAAATCAGCTCCAAAATAATAACAGATTATTTAATAGAAGCTTTCGGTATAAAAATAGAAAAAGATTACAAGAAATATTTAAGTTGGTTGTTAGATATTACGAAAGAATATTTTGGAATTGATGTATTCGATGAAAATATTTAAGTTCTAAATACTCATCCCTTACTAATTAGAAGAAATATACTTTAAAGGAAATATTTAAATCATTATTTAAGGGTATAATTTTTAAAAGAAAATAGATGCGCCCTCCGGGGATTGAACCCGGGTCGCCAGGTGTTTGTTTTTTAACAGATCGTTAAGAATTGGCAACCTGGCATACTGACCATTTTACGCTATTCCGTATATGAATAGCTCTATACTAAGAGCGCGTTTTAATGTTAATTAAAAATACATCAAGAAATTAAAATTTAATGATTCTAAGATTTATTTTATTTGGATTTATATAACTTTGGAAATCACTTGTTTTATTTCATTTTTATTAACAAAATCTTCTAATTCCGAAAGGCTATTTGGCAATCCTTCCCTTACACCTATTTCTTTGCATTCTAAGAATGACATAGCAGTTGCCATTTTCGAGGTTTTTTGAAGAGAAAAATTATTTAAAGTTGAAATTAGTATGCCGCTTAAAAATGCATCTCCCGCTCCTGTAGTATCTTCGACCTTTCCCTGATATACATTGCTATTCACGATTTCTTTTCCATCTGAAATAATTGAACCATTTGGACCATCTGTAATTGAGATCAGTCCTACCCCAAGTTTAAGAAAGTGATGAATCATATGAAGTATATCCTTTTCCCCTGTAAATTCCTGGGCCTCATCGCTATTTAAGGATACGACATCAGAATTTGAAATTAAAATTTTTGCCCATTTGGGATTATTTTTTATGATCGACATACTTGGCGCTGCAAAGACTTTGCCTCCATTATTTTTTGTCAGCGTTAGTGCTTTTTCAATTGCTTGGCAACCGCTTTCAGTTGTAAGTGAGGTCCAAGCAAAAGCTTTAATATTTTCAAATAGTTCTTCTTTAATATCAGAAGGTTGTAGCAAATTATTTGCTCCTTTTGCGGCAAGAATACTTCTATCTTTTCCCCAGTCTGTTCTTAAAATAACTGAAAAAGCAGTGCCATCTTCATCTGTCTGTTTAATTTGAGAAAGATCTACTCCTCTCATCTTCATATCATCTAAACAAATTTCAGCAGAAAAATCGTTTCCAAGAATTCCTATATATGTTGTTCTCAATCCTAACATTGCACAATTTGCTGCTATATTTGCACCAGAGCCTCCAGGAACAAACCTCACGTTTTCTATATTCAATTTCTTGCTGTATTCGATGGCAGTATACTTTTTCACGATTTCTCTATCAAATAGCTCAAATCTTAAAATATCCTTGATTTGGATAATACAATCAAGAGTACAACTTCCAATCGTAATTAATTCTGGATTCAAAATTATCACAATTCATTTAAAATTAATAAAATAAATATAGAATCCAAACTAAAATAATTTGACTTTTTTTAAGGTTAAGTAAAAAGATATTAGTGAAGAAAAAAATTAATCATTTTTTAATCGGTTTAATTCTTCTTCTAGTTCTTTAATTTTTTGGCTACCCCCTGCAGCAGAGGGTAAAGCAACACCAGTTTCTATTCCAATTTCGGCATCAATTTCACCAAGAAAATCATCAACTTGCGAATCTGTAACAGCAGTATCAAGGTTCATATCAGTCATGCCTTCTGAAGTTATTTCTTGAGCAACTGCGAAATCCTCAACATCTAAGTCTATATTTTTCATCAGCTCAGTAATTTGAGGTACAGATAATTGAGATTTGATTCCCGCTACCGCAACTGCGACACCTTTTAATATTTCAGAAACATCTTTTACTGCTCCTGCATTTTCAAGCTTAAATTGCAATCCTTCTAAATTTGTGCGAAACGCATCTACAGCTCTCGCTTGATTTTTAACTTGAAGATAATTTCTTGCGTGGAATTTGGAACCCTCTAAGTCTCCATCTCGTCGAAGTTGTACTGCTTTATCTTTAGCTAATTTTGCACTCATTTCTAATTTTTTCGACTGACGCATCAACCTTTTATTGAAGACTTTAAGCCTCACAGTAACAGTTCTGATTGTATCTTTCTTTCTTCCACCACTTAACCATCCAGATAAATCTTTCAGAAATCCCATTGTTATCAATAATTAATATTTTTTTTATTATATATAGTATAAATTTCATAATATAAAATTTTATTATATTGATTCTGGAGCAAATTGATTATATTTTTAGTGGAGTCCAATTTTCATCTATAAAATTTTAAGGGATAATATGATATATTCTTTTAAACAAATAATTATTACAAATATCTGATTAGATTAGTTATAAATATCATAAATTTTTTGATATATACATATGTCATCTTCAGATTCGAAATTATTACTTTATGCTAAAAAAGAGGCACAACAAGCAGTAACTCTCGATTCCCAAGGTCAATTCCAACAAGCGATGAATAAATACATTAGGGCTGCTGAGATTTTAGTTCAGTTTGTGAAATACACGAAAAACCCAAAAATGAAAGAAATCTGTGAAACAAGTATTAAAGAATATATGGATAGAGCTAGACAGATTCAGTATAAGTTAGGAGGAGCTCGAGCAAGAAAAGGTATTCCAGCACAAAGTGCTGATAAAACTGAGGGAGATAAAGGAGATAGAGCGAGTGATGAAGAGCAAGAACTATTAGATATGATCTCAGGAACAATAGTTACAGAATCTCCAAATGTAAGATGGATTGAAATCGCAGGATTGGAAAATTGTAAACAAGCCTTAAGAGAGGCTATAGTTTTGCCTATGGTAAAACCAGAATTATTTACAGGAGCGCGAAAACCCTGGTCAGGAATATTGTTATTTGGGCCCCCAGGATGCGGAAAAACACTACTCGCGAAAGCAGCTGCAACTGAATGTAAAGCAACTTTTTTTAGTGCATCTTCAGCTGATATGTTAAGTAAATGGTTAGGTGAAAGTGAAAAGTTAATCAGTGCGCTCTTTAAAGTCGCAAGATTGAAAGCACCAAGCTTAATATTTATGGATGAAATTGATTCAGTTGCTACAAAGAGAGGGGATGGGGCTGAAAGTGGTGGTGAAAGGAGAGTAAAAACACAGCTTTTAAGTGAAATTCAAGGCCTAAAATCAACTTATGATAAACCTTTACTTGTTTTAGGAGCCACTAATCGACCTTGGGATCTCGATAATGCCATGCTTTCACGTTTCGAAAAGAAAGTATATGTTCCACTTCCAGATGTACCAGCAAGGGCAGGGATTTTTAAAATTCATACCGCAGGAGTAAATACATCTCTAACTGATGAGGATTTTATAGAACTAGCGGTTAGAACTGAAAATTATTCCGGAAGAGATATCTCAAATGTATGCCGAGAAGTAATAATGCTTCCAATCCGAGAGTTAGATATGGGTGGTTTATTGGACAATTCAGATAAAGAAGTTAAAGTGAGAGATGTCAACTTAAATGACTTTAAAAAAACCTTAAAAAGAGTAAAACCAATGACTTCTAAAGCTATTTTAAAGCAATATGAAGATTGGAAAGATGAATATGGAGAATAATTTAAATTAAAATCTAAAATATTGAAACATGGAAAGACAAAGAGAAAAACCAGAGGAAACATCAAAAGAAGTTCAAAAAGTTGCCGATAAAGAACTCGAAGTTCTTAGAAAAGAACTTCAAAGATTAAGAGAACTAAAGAGACAAAAAGAATTAAAAGAACAAGAAGCTTTAAAAGAAGCTCCATTGGACATAAAAGATGAGGCATTCAAAACCGAGGAAATCTATAAGGGTAATTTGGAACAAATTGAAGCCCGTTTAAATGATATTGATAAATATTTACTGAAACAATTCGAACAAATGGATAAAGCTACTTATACTGAAAATGCTAGTTATATTGAATCTCAACTTCAGAAACTTGAAGAGGAGATAGTTGGAGAAAAAGGGGTTATTGAAAAAGAATTATCTCCTTATGAAAAATTATTGTATGAACACCCGTGGATTGAAGAACCAAAATACGCTTTTATGTATTCGATCCCTAATAAAAAAAAGAATCCTACGGATTATCAATCTTGGAAAACCGAATGGAGTAAAGTTCTATTTGATTATGCCAAATGTGCCATCCTTCATATTATTTATCTTAGAGAATTATATACCGAAAAACCGTTTGCTAACTTTGAGGATCGAAAACAAGCGGTACATGAAATTGCGCTGGAATTAGTCGATCAAGAACTTGCTAAATTTTTGTCTAAAAAAGAAGATCAACTACGTATCTACTGGAGAACTTTAGATCTATTTGCCGATGATATATATGAATGGGCTATTGATAATGGTAAGTTAGAACCCATCTTAATATATGAGATAAGGGAATCTAAATTAGAGTTTAGTAGTCTTCCTAAAGTTGACTTGGAAGAAATATTTAGAATTTTATCTAAAGATGACAGAGGAAACATTATAAAATTGGAAGATGGGCAAATAGCTTTCAAGGTAAAACTTGAATAATTATTTTATAATGAGGGAAAAAACCATTGCTTTCCTTTCAAAAGAGATTCACTAAATTTTGCCAACCCACTATCTTCTAAAGACTTCAGAACTTTTATAGCGCGGTCTTGAGACCATTTGAATTCAAGACATACATTTTCTATTGTAAGATAATCACTTTTTTTAGCTAATTCAATTAATTTTACCTGGTCTACAGTATATTGAATTGGAAAAAATTGAATCATTATTAGTCCCGAATCTAATTTTTTTATATCATCAATCACGTTTGTTTTATTGAGAATTTTCATTGCTTTCATTACATCCTTAATTTCAACGATCCCTTTTAATAGTCCGGTATTAACTAAATCGAAAACTTCTGAAATAGGCAATAATCCTACTCCTATTTCCTCTTTCCTCATCAATACTCGTTGATAAGCCAGCATTCCTAACTTTTGATGGTCAATTTTAGAGAATTTTATCAAAACATCATTTTCCGTTATCTGTTCTGTCATTATTTTTGAAGATGGAATATTGTACTTCTTTTGCAGCAACTCCACTTCGCTTTTTAATTCGGGAGTTAAGGCTAAAATAACCCCATGTCTCTTAGCTAATTCTCTGATTCGCTCTTTTGTTAAATTTTCTGTTGATGCTTTAGCTTGGATTTCTTTTATTTTTAATTCGGCAGCTCTCTTTCTCATCGCTTCCTTTAAATCAATCTCGTCTTCAATTTTTCTAATGCCCATATATCATACCCTATATCTTTAATAATCTTCTTGATTAATATAAAATAATTATCTTATTTCTATTTATCTTATTTCATCATGTATAGTAATAATAATTTCAGAATTATCAATAAAACTGAAAAGACCATAATATCAAAATCAATTATAAAAATTGAACCCAAAATTTTATCACTCTTAAATGAAATAGATTTTCTACTTTTTATTTCTTTTAATGATTTATTTCCTAATTCCAAATATCCCATTATTTATTTAGTTCCTAGTTGTTTAAACGATATAATTAATAATTTTAGTTCAGAAATTTCGATTATTTCAATGGGAATCTATGTTGGTTTTATAAAGCGGAGCAATTTTTTTATGAGTTTAGAAGGAGTAGAATTCTTATATCAAATGAATGTTTTTTCTGAAAAAAACTATATTATTGTGAATGATAAGGGTGAGAAAGCAGTTTTATATGGAAATAGGATTACAAAAGAGATTATTTCTAAAATTCCCGAAAACCTAAAAAAATCTGAATTTTTATTAATTCTCAATCAATCAAATGAGTTAATTTCTGTTGCTCAATCTCAAGTCGATAAAGACCGATATTCCACTCTTAAAATAAATGATTTAGTGGCCTTAAATCTAATAGATAAAGGGTATTATTTGAGAATAAAACAATAAAAAAAAAATTAAAATTATTTAATTATAATTTACGTTTTTTATAAATTACTAATCCTATTACAGCTAGAGCCAAGAAGATTAAATAATAGTTTCCAAATGGTATTGCAGCTTCCTTTTCTTTGTTATTGTCACCTCCACCTCCACCTCCTCCTGTTGGAAAAGTAGAAGGGGTTACTCCAGTAAACGCAAAAAGGGAGGCATGTGTAAGAGAAATTTCAAAGACATTATTAATTAGTGAAAAACTAACTAATTCCCAAGCTTTAGAAGTTTCATTATAAAAATATATTTTAATGTTGCTGTATTTGGTCGAGCCTTTGTAAATGACGGAAATATTTATTGGTTCACTTAATAATGAATCCACATTAGTCCTATTAAACCAAATATCAAAATAAAATAAAGCATTTGATAATGAGGTCTGAATCGGTTGTTTACTAAAACCTGTGAAAACAAGTTTTGTATCCTCAGTCATGTTAATATGAATGGAAACATTGAAACTTGCCATTCCTGAAGGTTGGAAAGAAAAATCTAAAGCAGTATCTTTAATTAAATCTGTTAGGTTTGCAACATAATTCTCTGGATATATAAATGTGGGACCACCATAGGGTGAAATAAAACTTTTTGAACCATTTGTAGAATAAATATATTGAAGCATTCCATCAGCAAAATATTTAAATACGGTATAATCTCCCAATGAACTATCAATGAACTCAATCCAGTTAGAACCATTTAAAAGTCCATCAAAAGGTAGTTGACCAAAATCTACTAACGGTTTCCATACTTTTGCTAAGTCTTCTCCATTAGTTCCGCTTGGTACTAGGTATATCGGAAGAGGACCACCATCTCCGTCACCACCTCCAAGAATTATGGGCAGATATTCATTTGCTTGACCAATTGCTATAATACCTTCATAATTCCAACCACTACCATCATCTGTAGAAAAATTTGCCCACACCTGTTGATAATATCTTACATTTTCGCGCCATTCTCCATCCTCAAACTCGAGATCGTATTCCATAGTGTTATTTGTCTTTATAAAATCAAATTTAAGCTTAGTTTCGTTCATATAATATATCATAGATTCTCCAACTTGATCAAATTCATCTGTCCAATCAATATTATTTAAGGGATTAAAATCATAAATTCTGGTATAAGTAACCGTGTGAATGCCTTGCCCTTGAAAATCTGTATGGAGTTCTCCATAAGTTAAAATGCCATTGTTATCATAAGTCAAACTACAATATGCTTCAGCAGTATCATTTGTATAGAGAATTGAATTCCCTGAGACTTGCATATTTGCATACTTTTGAGCACCACCCATAAGAAATTGAGAATAAAATTGGCGCATTGCTTCAGCACACCAATCTATATCAAGTATTCCAGAAGAATTCTTATGAATGAAAGGATTACATAAGAGTCCAAGACCACTTCCAACATCACGACTAAAAGGCTCGAGTAAGGAATAGGTCACGTTTACAAGTGAAACATTTAATATGGGATTTATAGATAGATTCGCTATTTGCAAAGTGTTAAGACTCACATTCCAGATCATTGGAGTTAAACTAACACCATAATGATAAGGTTCCTTACCATATATATCATGCCCAGTTGCGTTGAAGAAGTAATCGATTTTTGTAATATTATATATTAAGTCAGATTCAACTCCAGGTCCGAAATCACCACTCAGATGCCAACCGACTTTATCACCTAGTGTGAGATCCCAATCCTTCTGGAAATTATAAACTCGTGAATAATTAACTATTTTAGGAGCAGCACGATCATTAGGACCTCCAAAATATACCTTAAGTTTTCCATCGATCAAAATTCCATGACTATCATAAGTTAGATTTACATAAGTTCCTTCAGTTGAATTATATAGTTCAATAGTATTCCCATAATATATTACATCGCATATATCCGATGTATAATTAGAAAGCATCCAACCATAATAATGACTTAAAGCATTGGCACTCCAAGCAATAGTGAGAGGATTTCCAGTAGTATCATTCTTGGGAATGAAATAATTGGCCAAATTATACGAAGGTACATATGGATCACATGGATAAATACGACCTAAAGTGAAATTTGTTAAAGATGCATTTACTATTGGATGATCAGATGATTCAGGATAAGCTTTTATTTCTCTATTCACCATATCATAATATACTTCTTGTAAAAGAACACCATATGCATGTCCTTCAGGTAATATGTTCTTCAGATATCTCATGCTTGTTATATTATATATAAAATCTCTGTTGCCAATATCTCCCGATATATGCCAGCCAACTAATGTTCCATTATTAAAATCCCAATAGCATTTATCATTTGGGGGATCAGGTTTGACATCCCAGTCCATATATGGAGGACCTCCCCCCTCATCTGCAGCAACGTTGATAAAATTTAATGAAATCATAGAAGATAATATCATTGAGATAAGAAAAAAAAAAGCTACATATGTATTTTTTTTCAAATTCATATCTATTCCCTGCTAAAATTATTTTTAAAAAAAATTTTTGTAAATTATGTATATAAGATCTTGAATTTAAATCTATTTTTATTTAGCTAATTTTTTATTTATAACACAAAATTAGTCTATTTTCGTAATAAGGCAAATAAAAAATCCAATTGTATCATGAAGATGTGGATAGATTCTTTGTGAATGTTCTAATTGATTATCTAAGAGATATTCATATACTTTAGTAAGTCCATTTGCCCCATATTGATTATTTATATTTACTATTGAAAATTTAGGATTATTTTGAATTACTTCATTGATTACTATCTCATTTTCCTCAGGTGCTATAGAACATGTGCTATAAAGTAATAACCCTCCTGTTTTTAATGAATTTAAACCCGCTTTTAATAGTTTTTTCTGAATAGAAGCCATTTTATTAATATCATTTATATTTTTACTTTTTTTTCTGTGTTTATCCTCTCTAATCAAACCTTCCCCTGTACAGGGAGCATCTAATAGGATCTTATCAGCTTTAACGTTTAATTTAGAAATATGTATGGCATCAAAATTAAGAACTATCGAATTCTTGATTCCCATTCTTCTTATATTGATTTCTAAGGCAGGGATTCTTTTTTGATTCCTTTCTATTAAAATTAATTTTCCTTTATTATTCATAATCTGGGCTAAATGGGTTGACTTACCTCCAGGCGCGGCACACATATCAATTACTGTTTCATTCGGTTTTGGTTCCAAAATAATTGGAGGGAGCATAGAAGCGGTGTTTTGTATATAAAAATAACCTTGTAAAAATTCATGGAGCGAACCTAATTTAAGTGGCTCTTCGAGAACTTTAAAACCATATGGTATCCATTCTATTGGTTCTAATTTAAAACCCTTATTTTCTAATCTTTTTTTTAACTCATTAACCTCTATTTTTAATGTATTAACTCTGATTGAAGGAGTTAAGGGAAGCTCATTCGCTTCTAAAAGTTTTATAGTTTCATCCATACCTAAAAAATCAACATATCTTTCAACCATATATGGTAAATAGCCATATTTCTTTGCAAGTTCCTGTATATTAATATATTTTCAGCTCAAATTGATATGCTTATAATATCTTAATTGTTAATTAATATTAAATCGTTAATTACTATTCATATCAAAAATAAAAAAGTGACTTTTACCTGATCGAAGTTGAAATTAAAGCTAAAGTTTCAAATCCTGATGATTTGAGAAAAAAATTCGAAGATTCGAATGGTATTCATAAGTTTTCATTATTGCATGAAGATACATATTTTAATATGCCAATAGAATTAAGAGATTTTAAAAAAACTGATGAAGCACTACGGATTCGAAAATCTATCGAATTTCAAGAAGATATTAATGATTTAGAAAAGAGAATTATTAAGTATTATTTAACTTATAAGGGAAAAAAGCTAGATTCATTAACTAAATCTCGCAATGAATTAGAAGTCATAATTAGTGATGGTATACAATTAAAACTGATATTAAAATCATTAGGATTTAGAGAAATATTTACCGTAAAGAAAGAGAGAGAGTTATATGAATTCAATTATAAAGAATATTTGGTGGAAGCATTAATAGATTATATCCCCATTTTAAAAGAGTACTTTATTGAGGTTGAATTGCAAGTAGATACTGATGATGAGTTAGATAACGCTAGAGATATTTTATTCAGCTTTTTAAGCCAATTTGGTATAGAACGAGAAGATTCCATAAGAAAATCCTATTTGGAATTGATTGCTGAAAAATTTAAAGAGAAAAATAACTAAAAAAAATAAATAATTATTAAAATCTAAACTGTAAAATCATTTTATATCTCTTTTTATTATTTCATGATGGCAAATAGAAATAGAACCTGTCTTGGAAGCATTAAGTTTAATATTTTTTAATATGTGTACATATGAGGCGAGAATTACTAAATTTTGTTCATTACCTTTTAAAATAGCACCATCATGAATATGACAATTATCAGAAATAATGGATTTTTCTATTTTAACGTATTTTGAAATATAAGTTTCATTATAAATTAATGATTCTTTAATTTCAGTGTTTTTATCAATGTAGACATTATCTCCAATTACAACATTAGGACCAATAATACAATTATTTCTAATTACAACATCCTGACCAATGGTAACTGGAGGATAAATTAAAACCTTTCCCTCTAATTTCACAGTTTCATCAATCAAGTTATTTCTTTTTTCTTTTAGATTTTTTATAATATCTTGCATTAAGAGGAAATTACCCTCCAACAATTCTTCAGGCTTACCAATATCTTTCCAAATTCCAGATATCGAAAAATGGTATAATCTTCCATTACTTGCAAGTTGAGGGAAAATTTCTCTCTCAATTGACACCTTTTTATGTGGTTTAATGTGAGAAAATACCTCAGGCTCTAAGATATAGACGCCTGCATTAATAGGCATAGGAATTTGCTTACCATTTAAAGAGGTAAATAATTCCTTTTCTTGAAACTTCAAGATTTTTTTGGATTTTTCTTCAACTATTAAAACTCCATATCTAGATGGGTTCTCAACAATCTTACTTGCTATTGTTCCTATACCTTTTGAATGTTCATGAAATTCTAACATTTCCTTAAAATCAAAATTTAATATGACATCGCCATTTAGCATGAAAAAATTGTCATCTATTAAAAAATCTTCAGCTAATTTAATTGCTCCCGCAGTTCCCATTGGATTTTTTTCATTAGTATAATGAATTTTAAGTCCAAGTTTTTCTCCATCTTTAAAATAATATTTTAATGCATCTCCCATTACACTTACGGCAAGAACTAATTCTTTTACTCCTGCACTCTTTAATAGAAGTATTTGCCGTTCAATTACAGGTTTATTAACCACAGGTATTAAGGTTTTTGGTATCGTGCAAGTGAGTGGGCGTAATCTAGTACCCCAACCTCCAGATAAGATTATACCTTTAGTCATAATTTATTAAATGTCCTAATGAATTGTGAAAGATTAAATTTGCTATAAATAATAAACTTATGATTTTTAATTCTCTTATTTCAATATATACATTTAGATTCCTAATTTATTATTTTGTCGTACGCAATGTGGATTAACATAGTTTATAGATTAAAAAATTTTGATAAAATTTTGAAATTTAACCTAATTTAAAACAAGATGTAATATCAAATTATAAAAAAGAATAAAAGAAGATATTAATTTATAAGAATAAATAATTTAGTCAAAACTAAAAAAAGATTAACAATGCCATGTATCCACGGACTTGATGAGATTAATTGTCCATCTTGTCGTATTATGAGATTTTCTTTGCCAAAAAATCCCTCTAAAGTAAGTGAGCTATATCTCAATCCATTAAAACCAGAAGCTCCATTTTTTAGATTATATAAGAAGGAAAATGAAAATTTCATAAATGAAACAAAACCTAATTTGTCTGATTCTCACAAAACTCCAATAAATATAATTTCAACGCCTAATTTGTTAAATGAATTACCCAATTTTGAAAATAAAATGTTAGAAGAAAGATTGGGTCAGATTGAAGTATCAAAATCAGAAATATTAAATATTTCAAAAATAAGTACTTTAGCCAGTCCAGAATGGAAGATAGAAGATAAGGATTGATTTTTTAATATTTGGACTGAAATAATATTATATAGTCTGTTTTTAATTTTTATATCATTATAAGTCAGTTTATTTTAATGTTAAAAATGGATATTTCAAAATTATTTAAAGATGCAATTAACGATGCAAATGAGGCTCTGGTTCATGATAAAAATAATGAATATCAACAAGCGATAAAGAAATATCTTGCTGCTGCCGAAAAGTTAATGCAATTTAATAATATTAATAGAAATCCGATATTAACTGAGAGATCTGAAAAAAAGATTGAAGAATATATTAAAAGAGCTAAAGAGCTGAAATTATTTTTAGCTATTAATCATGCAAATCATTATTTTGAGAAAAAAGAATTTGATAATGCAATAAATGCATATAAGCAGGTCTTGGAAATCAATCCTAAATTTTTAGAGGCATTAAATAATCTTGGATTGTCATATATAGACACAGGACTGTTTAATGAGGCAATTGAGACATTTCTTAAAGCAGTTGATATCGATCCAAAATATATTAAGGCGTGGAATAATCTTGGATTGGTATATAAAAACATTCATGAACCAAATAAAGCCATTGAAGCATTTAAAAGAGCTTTAGAGATTAGTTCAGATTTTATAGATGCATGGAATAATTTAGGAACAGTATATAAAGAGAATAATGAATTAAATAAAGCAGTAATCGCTTTTAAAAAAGCTATTAAAATTGATTCAAAATTTCTAAATGCTTGGAATAATCTCGGTTCTACATATAGAAAACTAAAAGATTTTAAGAAAGCAATAGATGCATATAAGAATGTTTTAGAAATTGATGAGAAGTTTTTAGAGGCATGGAAAGAGTTGGGTGCTGTATATAATGAAAAAAATGATCTAGAAAAAGCAATTGAGACATATAAAACTGCAGTAAAAGTAAATTCCGATTTTGTAGAAGCTTGGAATAAACTGGGGAATATATTTTTAAGAAAAAATGATTTGAAAAATGCAATTGATGCTTATAAAAAAACCATAGAAATAAATCCAAACTTCTTAGAAGCATGGATTAATTTAGGAAATTTATATACTTTGGATAGTAACTATGAAAAAGCCATTGCTGCTTATAATAAAGCAGTAGATATTAATCCAAATGATCAAAAATCTTGGATTTTTCTTGGGGATCTCTATCAAGTGAAGAAGAATAATATAAAAGCTAAAGATGCCTATAAGAAAGCATTAGAAATTGAACCAAATAACATCATTCCTTGGAAAACCCTTGGTGATATTTATGTTGAGGAAAAAGATTATGAACAAGCGATTCATGCATATAAAAAAGCATTAGAAATAAATCCGAATAATATGGAAATATTAAATAAACTTGGGAATATTTACGCCGAAATTAATGAATATGATAAAGCAATTGAGATCTTTAATAAATCCCTAGCAATAGATAATAACTCCATTGAATCTTGGAAAAAGTTAAGTTATTCCTATAAAATGACGGGCAATATAGAGCAAGCAATTAAATCCTATAAACAAGCTTTAGAGAGAGATCCGACATTCTTAGCGGGATGGGAATATCTCACTTATGCTTATAATGAAAAAGGAGAATATAATAAAGCAATCTATGCCTGCAAAAACGCTTTGGAGCTTAATCCCAAAAACGCGATATTATGGAATGATCTTGGTTTAGCATATTTTAATATTGGAGATTATGATCAAGCAAAGAATTTCTTTAAGAGATCCATAGACCTTGATTCCAATTATAGTAAGGCCTGGTATAATATAGCAAAATTATTTTTAAAGTTAAATCGTCTCGATAATGCTCTTGATATTTGTACTCGTTGTCTTGAAATCAATCCTAATTTTGAAGATGCTAAAAATCTCCGTTTAGAAATTTTGAAGAAAAAAAAACCGATTCAAAATTAAAATGACGAAACTTATAAATGACTATTTGCCTTAAAAATAAGTAAAAAAATCTTTTTATAAAGCAATTAAGGTGAAATGAATGGAAATTTTTTGGATAAACCACGCATGCTTTAAAATTAAAACTGAAAGTGGAAAGGTTATATACACGGATCCATATCAAGTACCCGGAGATGCAGAAAAAGCAGATATCATCTTTTCTTCACATTCCCATGGAGATCATTTTTCACGCGGTGATATTAAAAAATTAATGAAAGATTCAACAATTTTAATCGGTCCCGAAAGTATATCAAAAAATTTAGATAAATTTAATGGAAAAGGCCTAAAATTCCATGAAGTTTTTGAAGTGGACGATATTAAAATTGAGTTAGTTCCATCATATACAATAAAGAAACCTACACATCCGCAGAGTAGTAAATGGGCAGGAATGATAATTGAAACTGAAGGAAAACGCATCTACCACGCGGGTGATACTGAAAGAATACCCGAAATGAAGGATCTAAAAGATATTACTGTAGCTATGCTGCCCTGTGGGGGAACTTATACCATGGATTTTGAAGAATCATGTATGGCAGCTTTGGATATCAAACCTGAAATTCTTATCCCAATGCACAATTTATATATAAATCATATATAAAGGCAAGATTGGGACAAGAATTTGAATGATTATAAGGAACTCATGGCCAAAAAAGACCCCAGTATAAAAGTAGAAATATTAGAAAATAAATCTCTTAAAATTTAGTTTTTCTTATTATTTTAATTAATTTTTTTTATTATTTTAATAATAGAATAGTATCTCTTATAAAATGCATATTCTTAGAAATAGTATAAGCCAAAATTGTTATACTCAGAATAATTTTGATACAATAATTTTTTACTCTAATTTTAAATAATCGTATTTCATGATTTATTTATAAAGTATAGATTTTTAATTTTT
>JBHLNT010000096.1:0-15745 GCA_048941265.1 Promethearchaeota archaeon | reverse complement strand
CTACCCCTTGAAGGCAGAATTAAGAATCTTAAAATACTTAAAGATTCGGGTAGGTTAGAGGAGGCTTTATCTTATCTATTTCAATCGATATATTTAGAACTTATTAATGCTAAATATGGCAGAATTAAAAAAAAAACGGAAACAATTAGAGATTTCGCTATTATTTCGGTAAAAGAATTAAGTCTTAAACCAAATAATATTTATCCATTCATACAAAATATTGAAAAAATTATTTACGATAGGCCTTTTATAATAAATGAGAATGATTTCTATACTGCGGTGGACCTTTTTTCACCAATATATTTTGAATTGACTGGTTACAATTTTATTTTAAATTTTTAAATAAATATTTCCAATAAAATATCAAAAATAAAAAATAAAGCATTAAAAGTAAAAGAAGTACAAAAAATTATAAACATAAAAAAAATTATTAATTTGATTAAAAGTAATAAACTAATAGGTTAGTAAAATGGTAGATATAACAGGAAAAAAAAAGAAAAAAAAAGGTCAAGAACCAGAATTTAATGTTAAGAAAAGATTCAATAACGTGAAAATTTTAATAGATACTGGCAGACCAAAAGAAGCTATAGCATATATTTATCTCGTGTATAATGATGTAGTAACTTTAAAGCATAAAAAACCTAGATTACCATATCAAACCATTCGAGAATATGCCATAACCTGTGTAAATCAATTAGGACAAAAACCAGAATCTGTGTATCCCTTCATTAAAAAGATTGAAGACATTATATATGGAGGGCTCGAACCGACTCCTAAGGAGTTTAAACATACAATAGAATTGTTTTCAACATTATATAAAGAAATAACGAATAAATCCTTTTCTTACAGTTTGTAGTTTAAATTATTAAAAAAAATCTCAAATAAAAATGGTAAAAGTAAAAGGCGGAAAATCTTCCCAAAGAAGTGTTAATGTCTCGAAAGGCATAATTTTAGGATTCTTTACAATATATTTAATTATTTTTGGAATTGTAATTTCCTTTTTTATTAGCTCTTATAATCAATCACGTCCAGGAGAATTAAGAGCCTATATGAATTATTTACCTTTATTATGTTATTTAGGAGCTGGATTTACAGGAATAAGTTTGATTATTTTTATAAGAAATACTAGAATACAAAAAACTCGTGAAGTCAGATCAAGAAGAAAAGTAAAAGCAGGTTCAATTTATAAACAAGCGTTGTTTATATTAATCTTTGTTTTTTCTTTTGTTCCATTGTTAGCACCTATTATAGATCAAGGCAAAAATAACCATAATTTCTCGGTTTATAATGAAGATTGGCAAGGATCTTCTGATCTTAAAAAGTTGTTAGAAGATGAAGGATATAATTGTTATAATATTCAATCCAGTTTAAGCGCAACTAAGCGATTGGATAAAAAAATTTGTTTAGTTTTATTAGGTACTAATCAATTTTATAATCCACTTAATGAAATACCATATTTTATGGAGTTCTTTGAAGATGGAAATTCTATATTAATATGTCATGATTATGGTTCTACGAGTAATTTATTATATGAAATATATTTAGCAAACATGGTTAATCCTGATGTACAAGACGCTGTTCCAATAACAATTTTTCCTGATGGCACATTACGCGATAATGAATCTTATGATACAAGCCCAGATTTCCCCGTTATTAAAACATTTACAGACCATCCAATAAATAATGGGATAGATAAAGTAATTTTATCACAAAGTTCTGCTGCAGTTGGTGGACCATTCATCGAATTTTCCGGATGGGATGTTATTGGATATTCTAGTATATATAGTTTTGTTGACATGAACGATGACAAGATGTATGATTACGATGATGACAATATTGATATAGGATTTATAATAGATACAATTGGAGGGGATTTTCCTGAAGAATTAACTAAAGTCCCTCTCGGGGGATATCCTCAAGCTCCATTCATGGCAAAGGATACAGGAGATGCTCGAATATTTGTATCTGCCGATGCAAGTTTATTTAATAATGAATTATTGAATGAAGATGGTTATGATAACCAGCAATTTGCTATAAATATAATTAAATGGCTTACTCGTGATGACGAGGGTGATGATCAAGATGATTGGATGATTGTATTTGATGAGGCTCATATTCGTCCAGAAAACTCAAGAGATATCTCCTCAGCAGGCATATTTGGGTTTATTATTCAATATATTGTCCAATTATCTACAAATCCTCTTACTGCTTGGCTATATCCTCTTTTAGCTGTCTATACTTTAAGAAGGTATTTACCCAAAAAAGATGAAAAAGAGGAGAAAAAAAAAGCAGCAGAAGAAGAAAAAAAAGAAGAATTAGCACGATTTAGAACCTCATCCTTTTTTGCTAAAAAAATTGAATGGTATCGAGATAAAAGTAAATATGATAAAGCATTAACCTTACTATACAGAAGGTTAGAAAGAAAATTAAATTCACAACTTGGTGGTAATCAAATAACGACTAAAAATGTGATAGAGATGGTCAAAGATAAAGAACCAGGAATACATAGACATAAAATACGAAGGATAACACGCTTTATGGATACTATTTTAGCAATTAAAAGAGGGAAAAAAGTAAAAGATGAAAAAAGTTTTGAAGAATTATTTTTTGAGATGGAATGGATTGTTCAAAACATTTAAATAATTAAAAAAAAAATAAAAAAAAAAAGAGAGATAAAATTATGGAAACCCCAGAAAAAGCTCAATATCAAAATCAGGAATTAGATATAACCCCAATAAGAGAAATTGCGCAGGATGTCTTATCAGAAGTATCTAGAGTAATTGTGGGTAATGGTGAAGTTCTTCAACAATTATTTATTGCTTTACTTGTAAATGGACATGTCTTATTAGAAGGTGTTCCAGGATTAGGTAAAACTGTGATGGCAAAGACTTTTTCGAATACTTTGGGAATAAGTTTTAGAAGAATTCAATTTACTCCAGATCTACTCCCTGCTGATATAACTGGAACAAAAATTTTCTCACAAGAAGAAGGTACATTTGTATTACAAAAAGGACCTGTGTTTGCCAATGTTGTTTTAGCTGATGAGATTAATAGGAGTGCTCCAAAAACTCAGGCAGCTTTGCTTGAAGCAATGGCCGAAAGACAGGTAACAATTGAGGGAGAGACTTTACCATTAGAAAAACCGTTTATAGTGATTGCAACTGAAAACCCAGTTGAAATGGAGGGAACCTATCCTCTACCTGAAGCTCAAGTTGATCGATTTCTATTTAAATTATGGCTTGATTATCCCGAACAGGATGAAGAAGTAGAAATCTTAAGAAGACAGCTAGGTGGAGAATCTCCAAATGTAGATCACGTAACCTCTGGCGATGAAATTCTTGCTGCTCAGAGATTAATAAATTCTGTATATATTGATGATAGGATTCTAAAATATATAAGAGATATTGTTCTAAAGACAAGAAGTCACCCTCAAGTTGCCTTAGGTTGCGGTCCGCGAGCTAGTCTAGTTTTAATGAAAACTTCTAAGGCACGAGCTGCGATTTTAGGTCGAAAATATGTAACACCAGATGATGTGAGAGCATTGACAGTAGCTGCTCTAAATCACAGAATTTTTTTAAAACCCGAGGCTGAACTTGAAGGTTTAGATGTGAAAGCAGTTATTAAAAATATTATCGAAGAAATACCAGTTCCAATATAAATAATCCCTTTTTTGTTTGGATTTCTATTGAAAAAAATAATCTGCGAAGCATATTCAAAGTAATCAAAAATGGTGGACTAAAATTCTAGGTGGAAAAGGTAGAATACTAGTTTTATTTGCAGTTTTTTTTCTTACTGCTGGATTTGCATTCGTCAATTATTTTTTTATTTATTTTGCTCTTTTATTACTTTTTAGTACAATTATTAGCTTACCAATATTCCATTATCAAATGAATGTTGAGGAATTGCGTGTGCATCGAGAACTTGAAAAAGAAAAAGTATTTAAAGATGATTTTGTTCATATTAAAGTTGTAATTGAAAATTTAAGTAAAAGTAGTTTTGATTTTATTGAAATTAGAGATTATTTTAATCCGCAGCTTTTTAGATTAGTACTCGGTGAGAACTTCATCTCAACTAGAATTGCCCCTAAAAGTGTCATAAAATTTTCCTATGTTCTTGAACCGAAAGTAAGAGGTGAATATCCACTTGGTCCTTTATCTGTGACTGTTAAAGATAGATTAGGATTTAATTCATTAGAAAGGATTGTTCCTAACAGTGTAACTGATATTTTGGTATATCCTCCCTATGAAGATATTAAGAGGATCGAAATTCTTGGCTCCAAAAGGTCTTTGTTATTAAATTATGGAATTCAACGATCAAAACAAAAAGGTTTGGGCTCAGACTTTTATGGAATGAGAAAATATGTATTTGGAGACCAATTTAGATTAATTGATTGGAAAGCTTCAGCAAGGACTCAAAAATTAATTGTTAAGGAATTTGAAAGTGAACGGGATATTACCGTTATGATTTTAGTAGATTCTTCAGAAACTATGGCAGGAGGAGCGATTGAAAATACCAAATTTGAATATGCTATTCGAGCTTGTATGCTTTTAACTAGAGTCGCTCTCACACGACGAGATAGTGTTGGAGTATTTACCTTTTCAGATAAAAAAAATTTTAACTTCTTAAAACCCGCTAGTGGAGAGGATCAATTTTATCGTGTACTGGATTTTGTAGCAAAGGTTAAACCTCAAGGAAAATGTAAAATTCTTGAAGCTCTTGACTTTTTTATAAAACGATTCCAAAAACGTTCATTAGTTTTTATTATCTCTGATTTAGAAGCAGAAGTCAAAGAGATAAATACTGCGATAAGAAAATTAATCCCATATAATCATACAGTTATGATTATTAATCCATTTAGCCCTTGGTTTGAAATTCATGAAACCGATTTGTCCACAACTGATAAAGCCTTAGCTGAAGCTATAAGTGAGGAAATGATGGAACATATTTTATTAATTAAACAAGAAGTAAGAAATTTAGGAGTTAATTTAGCATCTGTTGGACCAGATGACATGATGCATTATGTTTTGAAAAATTATCTAGACGCTAAAAAAAAAGGAAGTGCTTATTAAGACTTGCGGAAATATTTATTAATTTTAAATATCATAAATGCGGCTATTTTTATAGTAGTTTTGACAGTATTTAGTAGTATATTTAGTTTTAGGAAGATACTTTACACACCTACAGGAGACCTAGTTATCTTTGACTTCATTGATAAATTGAAAAATGTATTCGCATATCTCTTGTATTTTTGTTTATATGCTATTGCTAGCTTCATTTCATTACTTATCACCAATTTATTTTTTCTTTTTCCAAACTTCGATGCATCATTTATGTTCAATTTCTTAGATTCTTTTTTTAGAAATTATTTAAGTTTATGGTGTTCCTTTCCCTCCGAAAGCCCCCATCTAGATGAAATAGCTGATTTAATTTTTGAAGAACTAATCTTACTTTTGAATGATATCTACTTATTTGCTTTTCAAGTATTTTTTTTGATTGCTATATTGTATTTTATTCGAGCTACTTTGCAAAATGATCCAAAATATAGTCTTACAGCGATGGGTGGTTTAATTATGATGTTAGTATTACCATTGATGGTGTTTGGTTTAAGAGATATGTTAGATTTATTCACTCTTAAATATGATTTTTTAGAGGAGTTAGAAAATCCAGTATCCGATGAGTTAACAAATTTACCGCTTGATAATTTTTTCCTATTTTTAGCGAGTCCAGCTGCCTTACTTGCAATCATTTGTTATATTTATTTAGAAATCTCATTTCAAATAAGTTATGCCGATATAGTCACAAAACCTTCATTAGAAAGAAGCGACCGATTAGAAACTCAGTTAGGAATAATTAGAAGAGAAAGCCAACTGATAACAGCAAATGTTGATAAAATAAAAGAAGAAGCCAAAAAAAGAAGAGAAGAACTTGGGTTAGAAGAAGCTAAAATTAGTAAATTTTTAGCTAAAACGACTCATCAATTTTCATACGTTAAAGAAATGATTGAAAAGAGAAAATTGGAAGAGGAAGAAAAGAAACTAATATCTGCTGCATCCAAAACGAGGAGACTCGGTAGATACGTAGAAAGGCTATTTAGAGAAGACACAGAAGCAACAAATACTTTAACGGCATCATCATCAGCGCCTCGTGCCCAGAGTTTAATAACTTCTACAATAACAAATTTAGTTTTTAGATTAGTCTTACTAATCGTTATTAGTTTTATCATTATCCATCCACGGTGGTTTTTTATCAATGTTTTTAACTTGCCTCCCGCAATTACAGAAAGCGTTGCGATGTATTCTCCTGAAGTGGTCATAATTTTATTGGTTCCATTTATGCTCATATTCCCCGTAATTGCTTATACAATTTCTTATATAAAACATAGAAATTTAATAATTAGATTAAAACAAGAAGGACGCATCAAGGAAATACTTGCCACAGTAGGTGATTATGTAAAAAAGCAGGAAGAAATAGCAGTAGAAAAAGCAGACGATTCTGGAGAAACCGGGCAAGCAGCAACAGAGACGGCTTGATCCTAATACTAAGATATATACTATAAACTTTTTATTTAATTTAAATTAATTACAAATTCTGCTAATTCTTTTTTTTTCTGCAAATTTGTCATTAAGGTATCACAGCAATAAGTTTTTATTCTTAAATGTTCAATTTGAGACTTTAAATTACAATCCTTATTATCTATTATAAAATGGCCTAAAAAATCTTGATAATATTTTGCCACTCCAAAGCTGGAAACATTAAAACCTAAACACTTTAATAATTTATCAGCCGGCCCTTTTACAGCAGCTCCTTGTATAATAGGGCTTACGGCATAAATTTTATCTTTTTCTTTAACTAAAATTTCTTTCATATTAGGCACTTGAAGTATAGTTCCTATAGAAACTATTGGATTTGAGGGGCAAATAAGGATCCTTTTCGCTTTATGTATAAATTCTAATACTTTTTCAATTGGTTTAGCGTCTTCTATTCCTTTAAACTCAACTCCTAAAATCTCAGGTTGGCATTGATATTTTATATAATATTCTTCAAAGTGAATGTTATTAAAAGGTGTTTTGATGTATGTTTCTACAGGTTCATTACACATTGGAATAATTTCTGACAAAACACCCAATTTTTCACATATTTTTTGAGTTGCTTGTGCTTTTGTAAAACCTTGACGTACTAAGTCAGTACGATAAATATGGATTGCTAAATCTTTATCTCCTAAATTGAACCATCCATAATTATAAAATCTTTTTAATATACTTAAACAATTAAAAGTTTCATCATAAAAACCCCAACCCTTCACTTTATCCACAACATCCGCGAGAGTATAAGTAATAATATCTAAGTCCGGACAAATTTTTAGACCAAATAATTCGATATCATCACCAGTATTTACGATTATTTTTAATAATTCAGGAGGAATTACCTTTACTAATCCTTCAAGAAATTTTGCAGCACCAACTCCTCCTGCTAAAACAACATAAAAATCATTTGCCATCCCAAAATCATCTCATATTGTTTAATTTGAATATAATATTATTCAAATTTTTACGAGCTGGTGCTTCAATTTTTTTTATTGGATATCCTACTGTGAAAAAGGCCATTGGTTCATAAGAACTCGGAAGCTGTAAGGTCATTTTGACAATATCCCTTGTAAATAAAGGGGCGCAATACCAACACGCTGCTAATTTCTCTGAAGATACTGCAAGAAGGAAATATGCAGCTGAAGCACTAATACTCTGCACCCCTAAAAGATACTCATTATTATACCTTTCAAGATCACCATATTTTTCTAAATCAGTAGTATCTAAACAAAGAAGGACTAAAATAGGAGATTCTAAGAAATTTTCTCGTGTTTTTTCTATTTTTTTGTTAATGAATGTTTCTGATTTTCCGTCTTTTTCGAGATCTTGCCTTAATTTCAAATTCATGTTATTTATTAGTTCATTCCTAATATTTCCTTTCTCTAAAAGTATATATCTCCAATATTGTCCATTATGGGCACTTGGTGCCCATCTAGCTAAAGCAATACAATTCTGAATGATTTTTGGATCGACTTCTCTTGAATCAAATTTTATTTTGTAACTTCTTCGATTTTTAAGAATTTCAGCAAGTATTTCACTGGCACTTCTCCTAAATAAATCAGTGTTTTTCTCTCTTAAAATGAGCTTGATTGAGCTATCTTCTTTAAATTCAAATTCATATCCTCTTATTATTACTACTGGCAGACCTTCATCAGCCTCACCCATAATTAATTGAGCAGCAGATGCTAAATTATCAACTTGCGCAACAATAGTACTTTGAAGTTCATAACCAAATAAATCTTTATACCCACGTTTATCTAAAATAGCATTGATTCCTGCAATACCTAAAGCGACACCCACAGCTCCTACTCGAAATGGTCTGCCAAATGAATCAGAAATGATTACTGCAATGTTTTTTCCAGTTGTTTTTTTCAAGGCTTTTCTAATTTCATTAGCATCCCCATCAGGATTATTAGGTAACAATGTTATATTATCTTTACCCTCTACGTTTGATTGGTCAATACCTGCATTAGCGCATATAAAACCATGCCTCGTCTCCGTAATAAGTACATGCTCTTTTTTCACTATTTCATTGGATTCTTCTAAAATTGCTTGGATAAGTTCTGGACTCTTAATTGGAATTCCAATATTGCTGGCAATGGGATTAATAGTGTTATAAATCTCAATTGCTTTTCTACTTGGAGTTATACTTTTTAAATGCCGTATTCTTCCATTGCTCTTAGATATGATTGTTTGAGCAATAACTAGAATGTCTCCATCTTTTAATGTAATATCATTAGATTTGAGAGCCTCTAAAACAATTTGGGAAATAATATCTCCAGGTTTAATTATAGGAATTCCTTTAAGTCCGATTAAATCTATTTTATTTTTCATAATAAAACATTAATCTTCAATTAGTTCGGGGTTGATAGATCTTCCCGTTCGATATAATGTGCTTAACATAGTTGCAATTAAGTTTTGATCTTCATTATTAAGAGTATAGAGGGTAAAGAAAAATGTAGCAATCTTTCGAGTTTGTTTTAATAGTTTTCCTTCGACATAAAGGATATCCCCTGGGTTTGGACTTGTATGATATGTAATAGTACAATCTAATGCAACTGATATTATATTTTGATTGTTGCCAATAACCGAAAAAGCAGCATCCGCTAAACTATATATTGCTCCTCCATGAGGCCTTCCATAAAAATTACACATCTCTGATTTGAGTTCTATGTGCATTTTTACATAGTCGTTCGTCAGCTCATCCAGAATAACGCCAAGATTCTTAGCAAAATTATCGTTTTTAAATTTATTTTTGATTAATTCCAAAGTATCCATAAAAATCATTCTATTTGATCTAATTTAAATGCTTAAATATCTCTTAATATCTGAATCTTCACTTTTTGCATAATCTTCATAATTATTAGGAATAGCACAACATGCAGAAAAGAATTGAAATTGAATCTCAGGATTAATTGATTTAACCCATTTTAAGGTATCCCGCGAGGGGAGTTCAATTCTATTAATTCCTGCCTTAATAGCAAACTTTTCTAACTCAAATTTTATATCCCCTCTTGGTCTCATGCAACCTAATGAAATTTCTGTAGAAGGAAATACAAACCTAATTAAAGCGATAATTTTAGCAATATCGAATGGTTTTGGCCTTTTAAATTCAACTTTAGGATTTTTTGGGGGAATTAACGCTATGATTACGATTAATGAGGGATTTATTTCTGTTTCTTTGATAAATTTTATCGAATCCAATTCCTTATGGATTTTGCCGTAATAAAGTCCAATGCATATATGTGGGACAATATTTAAATTATTTTTCTTTAAAAGCGCAATAGCTTGCTTATAATCATTAACACTTTTATCCAAGTGATATATATTTTTAATGATTTGCTCATCTAAATTTACATCAAACGAAATTATATCCACCTTTGCCTCTGCTAATTTTTGTGCGGTTTCCGAGTTAACTAGACCCGAATGGGTATTTATTATTAGATTTGTATTTCTTTTCACTTTTTTAACTGTTTCTAAATAATTAATTAACGGTACAGAGCCATCTGATTCACATCCTCCCGAAATTAAAGCACCAATCCCTCCATTTCGGGAATGTTCCATTAAAAAGCGTTCTAGATCGTTGTTAGTCGTCAGCGATTTCATGCCCCTTAAATATTTTTCATTACAATGTTCGCAATGCAACGCACAATTGTTCCCTGTTATACTTATTGCAGGAAATTTATTAGTAGGGTTATAGATTTTTAAAATATTTTTGAAGTTCTGCGTCGTTATTTCTTGGGCAAGAAGAAAAAAAGGTTCCATTTCTTGCCTATCTAACTTTAATAATGATGAATAATCAGTCCACGATGCGGTGCTCGATCTTATTTTTTGCAATAGATCTGTAGCTTTATTCATATTTCATTAACCATTCTTTTTTTGAATATTTCTCCTTAACTAACCGTTCTGCAGTCTTTAATTCATAATCAGAAAAATAACCCCTTTCTAATTTAATCCCTAAAGTATTTTCAAAACCGAATTTCAACGCTTTTAAAAATTGTCCTTCATCATAATGCTGAAGTTGATCTTTAATACCTATACATTTAGCACGGACTGATCTGACCATCCGTGATTTTCCGACCTGCTCGGGAGCTTTTAATACGGAATACATTAATTCGGGATCAATTTCTAATAAAATGGTACCGTGTTGAAGAATGTGGCCTTTCTTCCTTACCTGGGCATTTCCTGAAAATTTTTTGCCATCGAGAAAAATCGCAGGACAATGAATCACTCCCTTTTTTGGCTTTAATCCGTAATTATTTAAACCGACTACTATTCCTTGCGTAATAATTTCAAATTGGTCAAGTACGTTAATAGCATTTAAATCTTCTAAAAATTTTATAGGGCATATAATCGAATAAGTAATTTCACCCCGATTGTCATGAAAAACAGCTCCACCACCAGTAATACGCCGAACAACATTAAATCCTTTCTGTTCTGCAAATTCGATATTTATCTCTGTAGATAAACTCTGATTTCTTCCAATACTTGCCGTAGAGGGTTCCCATCTATAAAATCTAACAGTATTTAGTGATTTCCTCTCTAACACTGCATTTAAAACAGCCTCGTCCAAGGCCATATTCCAATAACCATTTCTCACGTCAAGAGGTATGATCCGCCATTTATTCATATAATCCCTCAACGGTATTATATCATAAATTTTTCTAATGATTTATAAATTTCTTCTTTTTCATCCTCATTCAATTTTCTCGGAAAATTGTAAATAGGACCCGAAGGTCTTGAAGTATAATAAGGTCTATTACAACCGGGGCATCCAGAAGTTAAAAAAGCATTTGTATCATCAATAATATTTCTTAACTTTAACCTAGAAATATTCATATTAATTAAATTACCATTCTTACTGAAGGTAAAATCTTTTAAATCTTTATTTTCACACAAAATTAAGTGTCGGGCAAGCTGCATTTTCCTGAATTTAATAAGCTCAGGCTGGGGAACTTTTTCCAAAGTTGTTCCTTTTATTGGCGTAAATGCAAATAAAGAAGAAAGTATTTTTAAAGCATGCAATTTCCTAATTAATTCAAGAATGGCTTTTTCAGATTCACCTAAACCGACTATTATATGCGTAGTTACGGAATTATCCGGAAATATTTCTAAAGCATTCTTTAATCCTTCCATATGAAGGTGCCATTTGTAGGGGCCTCGGGCATACTGTCCTTTAATTTTATCAAAAATTTCGGGTGTTGCCCCATCAAGTGCAATCCCTACCCTTTGAACCCCTCTTAATTTAAGCTCCTTTAATTTTTCTTTCGACATTGGTGGAATTGCTATAGATAAAGGTATATTTGAAATTTCCTTGATTCGGGTAATTATTTCTATTAAATCCTCGAAATTTTCTTTATAATTGAGAGTTTGAACACAAATTCTTTTGAATTTTTTTGAAGGAGGCATGTACGCTAATTTGGTTAAAAACTCTTTAAAGGAAAAGACAGGCCAAGTGATACGGGATAATTTATCGACTGAGCTTTTTGATTCCCTCGCTTGGGGACAAAAACCACAATTAGCAATACAATGACCTTCTTTATAAGTCATAATATAACATGTTATTGGAGGAACAGGAAATTTTTTGGAGACTAATCCCAGAACGGAGGCGCTTCCTATAGACACGCGAATGTTCTTAATCATACCTATTTTAACTAGTACTTTTTTTAAAAAAAATCTTTCTTCCAAGAATTTTATAAGTTCTATTTAAATTCAAGATAATAGGAAAACATTTATAATTCATAATATTTTATCGAATATAATAATGATTTCAAATAATAATATGAAGAACTCTTTAAGTTTACAAATTCTTAGCAAAGTTCTATTATTATTATTATTATAAAGAAAGCAAGCAAATCAGACCTCTTTTTAAAACCTTAACACGGATTTGTTTGCTCGGTGTGTAAATTTTACTAAAAAGAGGTCAGTAGATATTGCGTAGCTTACTTGAAATCTTAAAAGTGAAAAAAATAAAAGCAATAAAAAACAAAACAATAGTACGTGTATGAAAAATTTGAAAAAAGGGAGTTAGAGTATAATGGTTGAATACAATTTTCAAAAAATTGAGAAAAAATGGCAGGATAAATGGGAAAAGGACAAAATTTTTGAGGTTAAAGAAGAAAAAAAAGAAAAATTCTATGTTCTTGAAATGTATCCATATCCTAGCTCTCATCTTCATATAGGTCACCTTAGAAACTATTCAATAGGTGATGCTTATGCTCGATATAAACGGATGTGCGGATTTAATGTTTTATATCCCATGGGTTATGATTCCTTTGGGATGCCCGCTGAAAATGCTGCAATTGATCATGGGGCCAATCCAGAAGAATGGACTGATTCAAATATAGAAGCAATTAAAAATCAGCAAAAAAGAATTGGGCTTTCTTATGATTGGACCCGTTTAATATTTAGCCATGATATAGATTACTATAAATGGGATCAATGGTTATTTTTAAAATTCTTTGAAAAAGAATTAGCTTATAGAGAAGGCTCTTATGTGAATTGGTGTAATAAATGTAATACGGTACTAGCAAATGAACAGGTGCAGGGGGGGAAGTGCTGGCGTTGTACCTCTGATGTAGAGCAGAAATTTTTGACTCAATGGTTTTTAAAGATACGCGCTTATGCAGAAGAATTATTAGATGGATTGAATATTGTAGATTGGCCAGAAAAAGTAAAGATTATGCAAAGAAATTGGATTGGGCGTTCCGAGGGTTCAATTATTAAGTTTCCTATTGTTGATGAAGATCGAACAATTGACATCTTTACTACCAGACCAGACACATTATATGGGGTAACTTTTATGGTTTTCGCTCCTGAACATCCATGGGTAAGGGAATGGGTTAAAGGTACTGAGTATGAGAAAGATTTCGAAAAGTTATATCGAGAAGTTATGAAACAAAACAAATTTGAAAGAACAGATATAGAAATTGAGAAAAAAGGAATGTTTATCGGAAAATATGCCGTAAATCCTATGACTAATGAAGAAGTTCCCGTTTATATTGGTAATTTTGTCATCTTTGAATATGGGGCTGGTGCGGTCATGGCTGTACCTGCACATGATCAAAGAGATTTCGAATTTGCAAAAGAATATGATATCCCGATTAAAATTGTAATTCAACCATTCGATTATGAGTTAAAATTAGACAAAATGACGCGCTCATATGAAGGAGACGGTACTTTAGTAAATTCTGATGAGTTTAATGGTATGGAAAATCGTGCTGCTATTCATGCAATTACTGAAAAATTAGAAAAAATAGGAATGGGTGAAGCTACTATTAATTATAAGTTAAGAGATTGGCTAATTTCCCGTCAACGCTACTGGGGATGCCCCATACCTATTATCTATTGTGATGAATGCGGGATAGTACCCGTGCCATATAAAGACTTGCCTGTTGAATTGCCTAAGGATGTTAAATTTACCGGAAAAGGAAATCCTTTAGAAACTAGCAAGAGTTTTGTGAATACCAAATGTCCCAAATGCGGCAAGGCAGCAAAACGCGAAACGGATACAATGGATACATTTGTAGATAGCTCGTGGTACTTCATTAAATTCTGCGATCCTCACACCGATGAGTTGCCTTACAGAAAAGATATTGTCAATTATTGGATGAACGTAGACCAGTATATAGGGGGTGTTGAACATGCGGTCATGCATCTTCTTTATGCTCGATTTTTTACAAAAATTTCTCGAGATTTAGGGCTCCAAAAAGCTGATGAGCCATTTCAGCGCCTATTGACTCAAGGAATGATAAATAAAGCCCATCCGTATTGTCCTAAATGTGAAAGTTTTGCTATGAAAGCCGAAATGCATGATGAGAAATGCAAACAATGCGGAACCAAATATGTATTAAAGAGCGTTAAGATGAGTAAATCCTACGGAAATACTGTTGATCCAATTGAGATTATGAATGAATATGGAGCAGATGGCGCGAGATTCTTTATCCTTTTTGGGGCTAGCCCTGAATCTGGATTGGAATGGTCTGAAGAAGGTGTCGGTTTTGCCTATAAATTCATAAGAAACACTTTTATATTGCTTTCCGAACCTCCAGAAAACATTCGAAAGAAAAAAACTATAAGGGATATGCTTATCATCTATAATTTAAACAAGACCATAAAATTAGTTACGGAAAGTCTCGAAAAAATCGCAATTAGGGACGCGGTTAACAATATCATCCAATTTACGTCTGATTTGACTAAATATAAGAATGAAGGAGTGATAAAAGAAATTTTCGAAGAATGTTGCGAAAAACTTACTCTACTTCTGCATCCGATTGCTCCGCATATGACCGAAGAAATCTGGGAGATGAAAGGACACAAAAATTATGCCAGTCTAACCTCATGGCCAAATTATAACGAAAATCTTCTTACTATAGAAAATGATTTTAAATGGAAGCTAATGAACAATATTGGAGACGATATTAACAATATCAAATTAGTAATGAAACAAGAGAAGTTAGCAAAGATCTCGATCATTATCGCGAAGGAATGGAAATTTAAATTCTATGATCTTTTGATGTCATCGCTGGATGATACCAGAAATCAGGGAGAAATTATGAAAAAAATGATGAAAGAAAGCGATTTAAAACCATATAGTAAAAGTATCAGTCAAATTACTGCTAAAATCTTGAAAAATGTTGGCAAATATTCTAAAATTTCACTTTCTTCTGAAGAAGAATTCCAATTCTTTCAAGAAATTAAACCAATCCTAAATAAAAAATATCAATGTGATATCGAAGTTTTAAATGAAAAAGATTCAAAAGAAAAAAAGGCAAGTCAAGCTCTGCCTGGAAGACCGGCAATTATTATAACTTAGAAAAACATTATTTAAATTATTTGATATCACTTCTTTTTAAATTGTAGACTTATATATGCTTTCTTAATGATATTGGTATTCTAAAAAATTATTTTATGAATTGAAAATTGAATAGAATATGAAATTATCAATTATAGGAGACTTTAATCCAAATTCAGAAACTCATCTAGCTACTAATAATGCAATAGAACATTCAAAAAACCTGCTTCAATGTGATTTGGATTCATATTGGATTGATACTCAGAATATTACCCAAGAAATATTTGACCAATTCGATGGTTTTTTGATTGCGCCGGGTAGTCCATATAACGACATGGACAATGTTATCGATACTATTCAATATGCT
>JBHLNT010000095.1:0-15797 GCA_048941265.1 Promethearchaeota archaeon | reverse complement strand
ATAACTAATGGTATTCATCATGGCTACTGGCTTTCAGATTATATGAGAAATTTCTTAAATAACGAATTAGGGCGTGATTGGCATCATGATATAAGTATTTTAGAGCGAGCAACAGAATTAGATGGCTATGAACTCTGGCGAACGCATCTTAAAGCGAAAAAAGATCTAATAAATTATGAAAGATCACATTCTTGGATTTTATTTGATAAAAACTTATTAACAATAGGATTCGCTCGAAGAATGGCAGAATATAAAAGACCCTTGCTTATTTTCACGGATATTGAAAGATTAGCTAAGATTATTAAAAATAAGGCACAAATCATTTTTGCCGGAAAAGCTCATCCGGCAGATCTTCAATCTAAATCTTATATTAAGAATATTAATGATTTTAGTGATTATCTGTGGAATTCTTATAAAATTGGTTTGGTATTTTTAGAAAATTACGAAATAGAACTTGCAAAACTATTGGTAAGTGGTGTTGATTTGTGGCTTAATAATCCTAGAAGATATAATGAAGCGAGTGGTACTAGCGGTATGAAAGCTGCTATAAATGGAGTATTAAATTTCTCTGTTTTAGATGGTTGGTGGATAGAAGGATATAATCTCTCAGACAAAATGGCTGGTTGGGCAATAGGCCCTGAGCCAAACGATCCTAATGCAAATAATTTAGATGATCGCTCTGATGCTGAAGATCTATATCAAAAATTTGAATATCAAATTATCCCTACATTTCAAAATAATCAAAACGAATGGCAAGAAAGAATGAAATATGCTATAAAATTGGGCTCATATTTCAGTACAAATCGAATGATAAGAGAATATGCTAAAAAGGGTTATATGATCGAAAGACAACCTATGTGGAAAAGCATTTAGATGACGGCTATTCATTATTATAATTATAAAAAAGTTTGAGATTTGGATTGTTATAAGATCTCTCTTTTTGATAATACTTTATTTAGAATATAATTAAAGTAATAATAATAATAAATAATCAAAAGTAATTGCCTATATTGCAATAAGAAAATTATGAATATATCAATAATAAATACAGAAAAGTTATTTGAATATGTTAAACTTTTTAGTTTTCCCCGTCTTGCTGGCACAGAAGGAGAGAGAAAAGCCGTAAAATTAGTTAGTGAGACATTTAAAAAAATTGGATTTCAAAATGAACAAATAACAAAACAAAATTTTGAATTTTCAAATTTTTATTCAACAATATTTATAAAACTAATGATAGTAATGAACATCTTTATCATCTCAATACTCTTACTAGTAAAATATCTTTATCCCTTTCTCATTCTGATAATAATTTGCATTATGTTTATAATATTGATATCAACACATAGATTATTTAGACATCCAGAATTGAATTGTTTCTGGGAAAAACATTTTGGTAAAAACATCTCAGCTACAAATGTATTTGCAAAAATTCCAGCAGATACTTCCTCTCAAAGAGAATTGGGAGATATAATTGTTTCAGCTCATTTAGATTCCAAATCTCAAACATATCAAACAATATGGAGAGTGTTATTATTTAGAATTTGGATGTATTTTGAAATCTTTTTTGGAATTTGTTATTTCATCTTTATAATTGATTATCATGAGTTTTCCATTTATTTTAGAGAGACAATTCTTATTTTCGAATTTTTTATTGGTTTATCAGCAGCATTAGTAATTCTCTCAAATTTCTTTCTATTATTTCTTAATACTGAAAATAAATCATTAGGAGCATTAGATAACGCTTCAGGAATGTCAATTGTATTTGAATTAAGCTCTTTTTTCAAAATAAATCCTTTAAATAATTTTAATATTTGGTTTTGCCAATTCTCTGCTGAAGAAATAGGGACTATGGGTTCTAGAAATTTTATTGATAAATATGAATACCAATTTGTTAAAGGTAAAACCTTTCAGATCAATTTTGATATGGTATCAGCTCAAAATCTTAAAAAAAATCAGGTAGAATTTATAAAATCATATGGTTTATTGCCTCGAAAAAAAATTTCACCAATTTTAAACGACTATATTCAAGAATCAGCAAGATTAGAAAATATAAATATCAACAGTTTCCATGTTACCGTTGGAGCCCATACAGATTCAATCCCTTTCCATTTAAGAAAATTTGATTCTATTGATATAACGACACGTTCAGCGGCAAAATATACACATAGTAGAGAGGATGTTCCAGAAAAGGTGGATCCAATAATATTAACTGAGGCATATTCACTTGTTAGGAGGATAATCTTATTACTTGATGATCAGTATGATTTATCTTAAATTTAATATTTAGAATCTATAATTATGAAAATTAAATCACAAATACTGAAGAAAACAAACTTTAATTAAGGGAGTGTATTGTTTTGGTAAAAGTTAATAACAATAAAAAAAAATCGGACATTCACAAGATTTTAGAATCTGTAATTAAAAAATGTGTAAGTGATATATCAAAAATGTTAAATCAAGATAAAGATGAGGGATTAGGTTTTTTTGATGCTTTAGATAAGGTATTGGAATTATACAATTTAGAAGACGAAATTATTATTAAATATGAAGAGGAATTAGTTAAATTTGGATTAAAAAATAAAGATTTAAGCTTAAAACCTAAACAAGTGGATATTACTAAGCAAAAAATTAGAGAGCAACTCTATAAAAACTATATAGATAAATTTGAAAATAAAAAGCATTGAAAAGGAATTTCACATTTTTAAAAGGAAATAAAAAAATAAAATATTTTTATTAGTTTTATAAAAAAAAATTTTAAGTGATAAATTGAGATGGATTTCAAAATATTTCTATATTTTTCGATTCTCTCTTATTCAGCCACCTAACAGTTAATACTTTTAGAAAATTTGCTACTACGAATGCTAAAAATGCATATGCCCACACGAAAAGTGCTAATGTCCAACCAATTGGGGCCATAAGGATTCCAACCGCAGCAAAAATAGTTGCAACTACTTGAGTTACTTCACAGACTATTATCAATATTTTTGCAGGAAATGGTCTATGCCAGAAGTTGTTCTCTTCTGCTCTAGTTAAATAAATCGTCATATGGCCTCCAACTGCTAATTTAAGAAAAATTAGTGTCTGTAATGTTTGTGGATCGAGTAGAAACACATCTCTTCCAATCAAAAAGAGCGTGAAACTGAAAAAAACACCGATTATACCTAATGTGGAAGCCACAATCAGTACTCTTTTCATCTTCCATCGAACCGGTTTAGGTGCAGGTCTAGCATTATCAAAAGCTATTGTCATTATCGGTAAATCGTTTAATAAAGCTAAAATCACTATCATAATAGCTGTAATCGGATAAAAACTAAATATTAAAATAGCTAAAACAAGAAATATTAGCACTCTGACTGTCTCAGCAATACGATAAGTGGCATAACTTTTCATGCGCTCAAAAATTATTCGACTTTCCTCAGTTGCTCCGATTATAATTGAAAGTCCTGGTTCAGTAAGAACGATATCCGCCGCGGATTTTGCAGCATCAGTAGCATTTGATACAGCAATACCTACATCTGCTTTTTTCAACGCAGGAGCATCATTGACTCCATCACCTGTCATACCAATAACATGCCCTTTATTTTGAAGATCTTCCACAATTTTATATTTGTGTTCAGGATAAACTTCTGCAAATCCATTTGCATCTTCCGCTAACTTTACTGCCTCATCTCCTTTTGCTTCTAAAAGCGTGGACGCAGTAACAAAATCTGTGCCCATTCCTAATTTCGTAGCCATTTGTTTTGCTATAGCACTGTGATCCCCTGTAATCATTTTAACATCAACACCCATAGAAATAGCTGTTTTAATTACCTCAGCCGAATCTTCTCGTGGAGGATCAAAGAGAGCGACTAATCCCACATAATGCCAAACTCCATTAGGATCCATTTTAGCAACACCTAAAGCACGATACCCTTGTTGTGCGAACATTTCTCCTTGTTGTTCAATTTGGGAAGCAATTTGTTCTTTATTAGAAACCAAAGATAAAATAACTTGAATTGCTCCTTTAGATACTTTTACTTTTTCACTTCCTTTCTCAACTTGAGCTTCTGTTCGCTTGATTACGGGATCAAATGGTTGAAATTTCGAAACTTTATATCCTGAAACATCTCCATTAAACTCTTTAAATTTACTAAAGAATGCATCATCTATAGGATCTTTATCTTCTTCTCTTGACGCCAAAACACCATATTTTATAACTTCTTCCTGGGAGAAATCTTCTAATGGTATTATTTCACCGACCGAAATTTCATTTTTAGTAATTGTGCCTGTTTTATCTGAGCATAGTATATCCATACTTGCCATTTCTTCAATTGATAATAATTTTTTAGCAATAGCTTTTTTTTTAGCAAGGTCGGCTGCTCCAACTGCCATTGAAACCATTAAAACGGCAGGTAATGCAACAGGTATTGCCGCAATAATTAATACTAATGTAAATTGTAATAACGCCAATGGACTTTCATTTCTCATTAAACCTACAATAAACACAATTGTTACTAAGCTAATAGCTAAAATAATTAAATAATTTCCTATCTTTACCACTGCTTTTTGAAAATGACTTCTAGTTTTAGCTTCAGAAACTAAAGATGTAGTCTTACCAAAAAAAGTATTAGTGGCTGTACCAACTACAACCCCATTCATTTCACCTTTTTTAACTATTGCACCCTCATAAGCGATGTCAGAAGCTTTTTTGTCTACTGGTAAAGATTCACCCGTTAATACAGATTCATCTAATGTAAGAAATTCACCTTCAAACAACTTAATATCTGCAGGCACAATATCTCCTAATCGTACCCGAATAACATCTCCAGGTACAAGTCCACTTGCTAATAACTCTGTCCATTTTCCATCTCTTAAAACTCGTGCTTCCAATGCCAATTTCTGTTTTAATAACTCCACCGCATTATCGGCTTTATTCTCTTCCCAAAATCTAACTACTGCATTTATTAACAACATAGCTAAAATCACAAAGAAATCATCCAATTCTCCAATTATAATAGATAATATAGCTGCAATTTCTATCATCCAAGGGATAGGACCCCAAAAATTTCGTAGAAACTTTATTATCGGTTTTTCTTTCTTTTCAGGGATTTCATTTGGACCATATATTTCTAAGCGATTTTTTGCCTCAGAGGAGGTGAGTCCGTTTTCTTGTGCATGTAATTTATTAAATACTTCACTGATTTCATTATTCTTAGCCTCTTCTTGAGTAATAATTTGTTGACTCATCATTGATCACTTTTTTTAATAAATTTAATCTATTATTATTTTTTTCATTACCTTGATTTTTAAAATTAAGGGTAATAAAACAAATATCAATAAATGATTATTCCCATTATGATTAGATTCCTTAAAACATCCAATTATAAAATATCAAGTTTAATATTTAATTTTTTTCTTGTCTTTTGATCCACTTAAACTAAAAATATAAGCTTTTTTTTGAGAGATTGCTAGGTCCGTAAGTTCTTCTTGCTGTTAAAATACACATTTTAATTGAAGAACGTTCAGGTGGTTTTGTTTTTAGTTAATAATTTCTAGTCCTTTTTCTTAAATATTTGAAAAATCGATCTTGATTTAAAATGAATAATATTAAAAAATAAAATAAAAAATTAACTATTAATTAAAAGAGAATTTATAAATTATGGCATGAGTTGTTATTCCCATTGCTATTATTATTCAAGTAGTAGTTTTACTAATAATACTTTATATTATTGGAAAAAAAATAGGAGATTATCCTATTGAATTGGAAGAAATTCGAAGTTCTAAAGGAGAAATAGTTGAAGCATTATTTGTATGGGCTATCATTTTTATAATTTTAACCTATTCAATGATCCAATTATATTTTATGAAATCTTTACCATTTTTTCTTATAATCTTATTTGGATTTCAGATAGATATGTACTTCATTTCCACTGTATTACTCTCGATAATATTTCTTCGAGTTTGGAGAAAGGGGAGGGATAGAGAGGATGCAGGATTTAATCTGCCCCGTAATTCGAAAAATTCCATTTTGATGATAATAATTTTTATTATTTATTCTATTGGAATTTTCTTCTTTTTAGGTGGTGAAAAGACAAATATTTTAATACTTTTGTATGGCATTATTAATCCTGCAATCATTGAAGAAGTAATAGCACGATCATTAATTACGAGTAAATTGGAAAGATCACTGGGAATTAAAAAAGCATGGTTTTTTGGAGGATTATTATTTGGTATGCTGCATATTCCTATTGATTTTTTTGGATATAATTGGTTTGCTTATGGTCAACAAATCACGGTAGCTCTTACATTACTAGCAGCACAAATTATATCGGGGTGGATCTTGTGTATAATATTCATAAAAACTCGTTCGATAATATCTTGTATTCTAGTACATTATATCTTTGATTTCCTTCCCAATATCTTTGCTAGCTTACTTTAAATCATTTTTTTTAAAAGAGATAAGATTCTCCATAACATATTATTAAAATTAATCTTTTTATTATAATTTATAGAAAGTATATTTAAATAAAAAAGAAATATATTTTCTTCCGAAGTAATTTACTAAAATCAATTTCGATAATTTTATCAACATAAAAAGGTGGTTTAATGTATAAAAAAATTTTGATAGGTATTGATGGCTCTGAGGATGCGCATAAAGCTCTTAAGAAAGTTATTGATTTTTATGAAGACTGGAAGTCTCAGGTTGTAATATTTCACTCTATGGAACATCATATGATTCCACCAGTTTTTCCAGCGTTCGGTGTCGGTTATATAATCCCAGATGATTCATATTCAATATATCAAAGAGAATTCAGAAAAGGAAGTGAAAAAACGTTAGAAGAAGCAAAAAAAATTTTCGAAAAGGCAGGGATTCCCACCGAGACAAGGCTGGTTGAGGATGTTAAACCAGAACACTATATCTTAGATAAGATTAAGGAAGAAAACTTTGACTTGGTAGTATTAGGGGGAAAAGGACATCATTCAAAAATAGGAACATTGTTAGGAACAGTCTCATCCCATGTGGTGAACAATGCAGAATGTGATGTTTTAATAGTTCGATAATGTGGAAATTATATAGCCTAAATTAATATCTAGAGATTTTAATTAATAAAATCAATAAAATATTTTTTTAAATTTCTTATTATAACAGTTAATTGTCTAAATTCCTTTTTTATAAACCTTAAATAAAAACTTAAAAGTCGTTTTAACTCCCAAAGAATTTTATCACATAATTAATAATCAATATATTTTAAAAAGTGATTAATCAAATGTAATGTAAATAATATAAATTCGAAATTGTAAGGATTTAAGCGATTGAAATGTTAAGAATGTTAAAAAATAATTTGTTTACTCTTATAATTAAAGAACAAACTACAGAGGATATTCTTATCGCACCTGGATATGGAAATACTCTAGATATATTTTGGATTGTTCAGTGTCAACACATATAATTAATGAAGTAGATACAGACGTTTTAGTATTACATTAATTTATGTTTTTTTTATATTTTTTTAAATGTCTCAAGATGATATCTATTATGGTAAGTAAGAAAAAAAAACTAAGATTTTGTTTTTATTGTGGTTCATTATTACTGGATTTCAATGATATTAAAAATAATCATTGTCCATACTCTGGAATTAAACTACCGTTTAAATTTAAAAATCAGAAACCTATTATTGGCTCTTAATTATTTTTAGAATTTAAATTTAATACTTATGGAAAATGAATCCATTCCTATAATCCCGTTTTTCGAAATATGTAATATTTTGGAATATCTATACTAAATGTAAATAATGCTGAATATATAAGGATAAAAATTATTTGGCTTAATGTTAGAGATGGAATAATTAATCCATATAAACCGATGAAAATAAATATAACAATTGCCGCAGAAGTTGAGATTATAAGTTCTTTACAAGGCTTTGAGGACCAGAAATGTCTTCTTTCCCTTACAATATATGCTCTAAATTGACTAGAAAATATAACTAACAATATTATAAATGCACTTAATTTCTCGATACCTAATTGGAAAAATACTAAGCCAATTTGTATAGCAATTAATCCTTGTATAACTAATAATATTCCAATTACTGAGGATGACAACATTATTTTTTTCACGTTCCAATAATTTGGATTAGGAGTATGTTTTACATTATCTGTTGCTAATGAGATAGTGACAAAATCATTCGCAAACATAATCAAAACCATACCTATAAGAGTTATTATGATATAATCTAACCAAAAAAAAGCTATAACAAGTATTCCAATAATTTGTATAACTTTAGATACTTTATTTATTACCCAAGAAAGCATTCGTTGATAAATTTTCCTACTAATTTTTATTGTATCATTTATAACGCCTAAGCCTTCTGTCATTAAAACTATATCAGCAGATGCTTTAGCGACATCTGTAGAATTACTTACAGCGATTCCCATTTCTGCTTGTTTTAAGGCAGGAGCATCATTTAAACCATCGCCAGTCATTCCAACAATATGTCCTATTGACTGTAAAAATTTTACTATTTTATATTTATCTTCGGGATAAATCTCAGCAACTCCATCGATACTCTCAATATCTTTTACTTGATATCTATCAATCAAATCTCTTAGAGTATTCATTTGAAGTATATTGGTTCCAAACGAAGATTGTGAAGCAATCTCCTTTGCTATACTAAGACTGTCACCTGTGAGCATAATAGGTTTTATACCTAGACTTTTAAGTTCTTCAATCATGTGTTTCGAATCATTTCTAATAGGATCAGCAAATGTGATTATTCCAATAAATTGTATATTTTCAAAATCTTTTTTTTTTGACACCGCAACTCCAAGAGTTCTATATCCTTTCATAGATAATTCCTCTAAAGTATTATTTATCTTGACTCGAGAATCTTGATCCAAGCCAGTGCAAAGAGATAATACGATTGGTGGAGAACCCTTTATTCCCTTAAATGTTGTCCCATTAGTTTCAATTATAGCTTCTGAACGTTTGATTGATGGATCGAATGGGGTGAATTCAATTTTTTTATATATTTTAAAATCAATATTATTTTTCCTCGCATAATCAATTATAATAATATCAATAGCTTCTTTACTTTCTTCATTAGAGGCTAAACTGGCGATTTTAATTACATCATCAGTATTATACCCTGAAAAAGAAACAATATTAACAATTGATAGTTTATTTTGGGTAATTGTACCAGTTTTATCAATAAATAGTATATTCATTGAGGCTGCATCCTCGATTGAATCAAGCTTAGTCACTAAAGCATCTTTTTTAGAAAGTTCTTTAGCACCGACAGACTGAACAATAGTAAATACTGCAGGCAATGCTATCGGAACAGATCCAATCAAAAAAATAGCTGCAAAGGTAATTATTGATAGGAAATCTTTTTTCAAAAATAAAGCATTTATTATTACTAAGGCTAACGCTATGATTCCAATATATAACATATATTTGTTAATAGTTAATATTAACTCTTCTTGATGAGATTTTGGCTTCGCTATTTTAACTAATTCAATTGTTTTACCGAAATATGTATTTAAGCCTGTATTTACAGCTAAGCATTTAGCTTCACCGTGAATGGCCATACTACCCGAAAAGAGGATATCTGATCTATGTTTATTTATAGGAAAAGATTCACCAGTAAGAACAGATTGATCAACTGAGAGTTCACCATTGATAATTTTGGAATCAGCAGGAATAACATCACCAAGTTCAACTCTAAAAATATCTCCAGGCACAATCTCAAAAGAATCTTTCAAAATCCATTTTCCATCACGTAATATATTAGCTTTAATTGCCAGCCTTTTTTTAAGATATTCTAATGCTTTTTGTGAATTAAGATTATGAATAAAACCAATAATCACATTAACAGTAAGCAATACGAAAATTATTATAACTTCAATATAATGACCTACTAAAAATGAGAGCAACATTGCTAATTCTAATAACCATGGCATAGGTCCCCAATATCGAGAAAAAAACTCTAAAAGTGGATTTTTTTTTTGTTCTTGAATTCTATTTTCTCCAAATAGTGCAATTCTCTGGGAGGCTTCTGTTTCGGTTAGACCATTTAATGATACATCTAATATTTTAATTGCATTTTCGATTGAGATATCCTTATAAACCATTGTATCCGTTGAAAGCATCTAAAAAATCCGATTTATAAAACTTTGTTCTATGATAATAATTATGGATTTTAATCCTCTATATAAGGATTATTTATTTGAATCATAAATTAAAAAATTATTAGGTAAATAGTTATGAATTGAGTTACGTCTTTGTGTTTCAATAGTTATAAAATGGTAATAATTGATTATTATGGAAATGATTTAAACCAGATTACTATTTAGAGATTCTATATAAGAAAATTCATTAAAAATTTTTTTAAGGTTCTTATTATAACCATTTTATTTTTCTAAAATAAATCAACATCGTTATACTTATTAATAACATTAATATTAACAATATAAAAAAACCATAATACAAATTTGAACCTGGAAGAAAAAGAAAATTCATTCCATAGAGACTAGCTAAAAATGTTATTGGTATAAATATTGTAGAAACAATCGTTAATAATTTCATAACTTCATTTAATTTATTACTAACACTTGAAAGGTAGAGATTAATCATTTCAATCATTATATTTCTCAATAGTTCAATCATATCTAAAATGTGAATTATATGATCATATATATCCTTGAAAAACAGATATGTTGACTGATCAATAAATTTAGTTTTTTCTAATCCATTTATTACTTCTCTCAATGGTAAAATAGATTTTTGTAATATGAGAATTTCCCTTCTAACTTTAAACAATAATTGAAGAATTTCTTGCTCGGGGTTCTTTATAAAATCTTCTTCAATTTTCTCAATCATATTAGATAACTTTTCTAAGATTTTAAAATAATCGTCTACTATAATATCGATTATGCTATAAGTAAGAAAATCTGCTCCCATGTTTCTTATAACCCCCATATTTTCCTTTATTCTTATTCGGACGTTATTAAATGTATCAAACTCTTGTTCTTGAAAAGAAACCAATAGATTTGAACCTAAAATTATACTTATTTGCTCTTCGTTCAATCTTTCCTTCTGTTCAGAAAAGTAAAATCTTTTTAAAATGATAAAAATATAGTCATTAAATATTTCAGTTTTAGGACGTTGCTCTGTATTCATAATATCTTCTAACACAAGTGGATGTATATGTAAGAGATCTCCAATTTTTTGTATGATTTTGACATCATGTACTCCCGATATTTTTATCCATGTTATCTTAGAACGATCCATTTGAGAAACGGCATCATCTATAAAGGTTATCTCTTTCTCGTCAAATTCATTTTTATCATAAGTTATCATTTGGATTTTAACCTTCTCCTTCTTCTCGTCTCCTACATACAAAAGGGTACCTGGTGGAAGACCCGCTTTTTTGGAGATGTTTTTTATTAATTTTGGCACAGCATTTCCTCACTCTTTTAATTTATATGATAAACTGTTTAATATTAATTATTTTTTATTATATTTTATATAGACTTTTGAAAATACAGCTTGGCTTTTAATGAAAATAAAACTAAAACTGAAGGAAATTCTATCTTTTTAGAATATCCTTTGAATGGGAAATAAATTTTGTGTTAATCAAAATTTAATCTCTCTCTATTATTATTTCTTTCTAACCCTGTATTATTTGACTATTTCATCACGAAAATGATTTCTAAACTCCTTTGACCGAACTTTTGTAGCTTGCTTATAGCGTTCAATACGGTTTTCCCATTGAACATTAATATCAAATGCAGTTTTTGCAAATTCTATAGATTTTATAGCTTTAACAAGTCTTTCTTTATCATCAGGACTATACAGTTTCATAGGATCTCCTATTGCGATGTTATTAGGCGGGATGAACATTTCGGATGGAATAACTGTATTTGCATGAACAAATGCACCAACTGCGATCGCTGCCCCTGAATGAATAATAGCACCTTGCAATACAGTCGCACCTGTGGCGATATATGAAGAAGATTGTACTTGGCACCCTATGAGCGTCGCATGTGGACTAATAAAAACGTTATCACCCACCTTAACAGGATAATTTTTATTCCCTGCAGCGGTGGCTCTAAGGACAGCATTCTCACAGATAACTGTAGAATCACCGATATCTATTTCTGAACCCTCAGAATCAAGAACTGAACCATACATTATTCTTGAATTTTTTCCTATGGTAACTTTTCCAACAAGAACGGCAGTTGGCGCTATAAACGCGGAAGGATTGACATCAGGTATAAATCCTCTATGTTTTATGATAATATTACTTCACCTCAAGGTTTTTGGGGTTTTCTTTTAAAATATTTTCCTAGTATTAAAATATTAATCTTAAAATCATTTATTTCATAGTTCGTATAAGTAAGAAATAAAAGAAAATTTTCGTTTTTTTATCTTTATCATTTCAATTTTGAAATAACTCTTTCTCCGAATATTTTTAAATTGTCGATAGAACCCATAAAAGTAAAAACTCTCAATCCACGATTGATTAACTCTTGCATTGCCTCAATGTGAGCATCTGGCGTCGTTGGAGCACTTTTAACGATCTTCTCTGCTTCTTTAGTAGATATTTGACCCCTCATTTTTAATCTCATAACGCGTCCAGAAATGTCTTCTTTTGTTGGATTTAGCCACAGCGTATATCCTCCAGCAATACGTATTTCATCTGGATTTCTTCCTGTTTCTTTACAGCTTTCAATTATTTGAACTTTCCGGCTGTCTACGACTTCTGGTACAGGATCAAAAATACAATGAATAATATCAGCATAGCGTGTAGCAATCTTGATCGTTAATTTCCCAAAAACTCCCGCCATTATCGGTAATTCTTTCTGAATAGGAAGCGGGCTATTTAAAGTATTTTCGACTGAGAAAATTTTTCCTTTATATGAAGTATGCTCATTATGGAACATAGAATGGATAATGGCTAATGTGTCTTCAAAACCTTGTATTCGTTCCCTTGTCGGAGGGAATTTTCCATAAAATCCTTTAAATTCAGCTTGATGCCATCCTGCTCCAAGTCCCATTACTAGTCTTCCATTACTTATAATATCAACACTTGTTGCTATTTTTGCAAGAAGAGTTGGTGCTCTATATCCATAACATGATACGAGTGGTCCTAACCGAATTTTTTTAGTAACAGCCGCAAGACCTGCTAGCAAGGTCCAACATTCAAGAGGATGATTTTCCTTCCCCATCGGATTCATCATATTCATAAAATGATCTGTCGTTGTAAAAAGATCAATACCGACATCTTCAGCCGTTAAGCAGATTTTTTTCATCTTTTCGAAATCAAGACCCTCAGAAGGGACATGATAACCAAACCATATATCGTTATTCATTTAATATCGCCTCATATTAGATTTCATAATTTTAGCTTTAAAATATTTTTTTGATTAATTAAATCTATTCCGGTTTGATATATAAATCATTGATTAATATTTAATAGACACAATATTTCGGCAGAAAAAGGATTATAAAAAAAATGTGTAAGATTAACTTTCCAAATTAATAAAACTTAATAAAAAAAGACACGTATTTAGAAATAATCAATATTAACAGATTATGTTATGGATAAATAATCTAATAGAGTGAATATTATAATGAGTGATAAAAGAAAAAAATTATGGGAACCATCTCAAGAATGGATAAAAAATGCAGAGGTCACTCGATTTATCGAATATGTAAATAAAATACATGGTCAAAGAATTAATGGAGGTAAAGATCTATACAAATGGTCAGTGGAAAGTATACCCGAATTTTGGGAAGCTATGTGGGATTTTGGAGAAATTGTATATTCTAAGAAATATGATAAAGTGGTTGAGGATCTAAGGGTATTTCCGGGAACTAAATGGTTTCCCGGAGCACGTCTAAATTTTGCTGAAAATCTTTTGAAATATAAAGATAATCAACTAGCCTTCATTTTTCAAGGAGAAACAAAAGTATCTAAGCAAATTACGTATTCTGAATTAAATAAAACCGTAGCTCGCTTAGCAAAATCTTTAAAAGATATGGGAGTGAAAATCGGAGATAGAGTTGTATCCTATATTCCAAACTTAATCGAAACTCCTACAGCGATGCTTGCCGCAACCACAATTGGAGCAACATGGGCTTCTTGCGGAGCTGAATTACAGTCAAGCGCGGTCATAGACAGATTCGGTCAAATCGAACCCAAAGTACTCTTTACAGTGGACGGATATTTTTATAGGGATCAAGCGTTTGATATTAGAGAGAATGCTAAGAAAGTGGTCGAAGCAATCCCCTCTATTGAGAAAGTGGTTGTTGTGTCATATATTTCTGATGGCAAAGCAGATGTTACTGGCATTCCAAAGGCAGTTAATTGGGAGGATTTTATTGCCAAAGAAGTAGATCCCAAAATAGATTTTGAACAATTACCCTTTGATCATCCCGTTTTTGTAATGTTCTCATCTGGCACGACTGGCAAACCAAAGTGTATGGTACAAAGCGCAGGAGGTGTTCTTATTAATCATTTAAAAGAGCTTATCCTTTCTACTGATGTTAAAAGAAGCGATGTGCTAAATTATATCACTGCGCCCTCATGGATGATGATATAAGATTTTCTTATACCAGCCAAAATGTGGAACTGGCTTATCAGTGCCTTAGCGACGGGTGCAACGATATTCTTGTATGATGGTAATCCCTTATACCCAGATCCATTAAGATTTTTTGAATTCATGGAAAAACACAAAATTACTATCTTTGGTACTAGTGCTGCTTATATACATTACCTAATGGGTCTTGAGCTTAAACCCGCCGAAAAATACGATTTAAGTTCACTAAGAGAGATTTCACAAACAGCATCTACTCTTTCTCCAGAAGGTTTTGAATACGTGTACCGAGAAATTAAAAAAGATCTATACTTCAATTCGATTAGCGGTGGTACAGATATAAATGGATGTTTTGCAGGGGCTATTCCAATTCTTCCTGTGTATTCAGGGGAGTTACAGGGGAGAGCATTAGGTATGAAAGTGGAATCTTATAATGAAAACGCTGAACCCGTTGAAGATGAACAAGCTGAACTTGTGTGTGAGGCTCCCGCACCCTCAATGCCTGTTTATTTTTGGGGTGATGACGATAATATGACAAAATATAAAGCCGCCTATTTTGAGTTCTTCAAAGATACTGGAAAAAATGTCTGGAGGCATGGAGATTATATAGTAATTCATAGCGATACAGGAGGTATAACATTTTGGGGAAGATCAGATGCGGTTTTGAAACCAAGTGGTGTCCGAATTGGAACAGCAGAGATTTATAACGTAGTTGAACAATTACCTGAAGTAGCAGATTCGCTTGTTATAGGTCAGAAATTCGAAGGTGATATCCGAATTATCATGTTTGTTCTTCTTAATGAAGGATATACATTAAATGATGATTTAAAGGCAAAAATAAAGCAAACACTACGAGAAAAAACCTCTCCTCGACATATCCCTGGATTAATCTTTCAGACACCTCCAGATGGCATACCGTATACATTCAGCAATAAAAAAGTTGAAATCGCAGTTACCAAGATCATACATGATATGCCTGTAGCTAACCGAGGTGCTCTTAGAAATCCGGATTCCTTAGATTTTTATGAAGAAATAAAAGCAAAATTAAAATAAATCTTTTTTTTCAATTTTTTTTTCTTATTATATTTACGTCTTTCTAAACACATAAACAGCCCACCCAAATGCTTCCCGCTCCCACTTCAGATATAGGTTTTTCTCTTTATTTAATTTAGCCAAAAGCTCGGGAAGATCGGGATCTTCTGGATGTTCTTGAGCAT
>JBHLNT010000306.1:0-3781 GCA_048941265.1 Promethearchaeota archaeon | reverse complement strand
GTTTCAGATTTAAGGAATGAGTCCTGAATAAATCCGTTGATGAGAGATGCTTCTGCTTCGCATTCCAGTTCTTTAAATGTATTTCCAATTTCTTTAAAAATTATAGCACTTTCTTTGTAAGCCTTTATGGCATTATTGATAAGTTCTATAAACTTATCCGATGTATCAATAGTATGAGCAGCGAATGTGCTTGCGTATCCTAATTTTTTATAAGTTTCCGCTGCGTTCTTCATCATCTTTTTATCTTTAAAATAATCTGCGACATTTTTGTATATCTCAGTCGCATCTACCCAATTATATTCATTTTCTTTATACTTTGCCTTTTCTAATAGTTCAGTGTGATTTTCTTCCACTATCATTTATAAACAAATATAATCTGATTTTTTTTATTAGTCGTCCTCAAATTCAAACATTAATTATTGCTAATAATTAATTGTTTGTTTTTAATTAATATATTTTACTTTATCAATCATAACTAAGATTTTCTATTTAAACCTTTTAGAATTTCAATTAGAATTCTTTAAAAAATCCTTAATATGAGCTAAAAAGCTAATAATTAAAAATAATGAAGATGAAAGTTACAAAAAGATGTATAGATGATAAAAAAGTTAACTTAGAGAGAATGAAATATTATGAGCGAAAGTGATTTAAGAAGTCAAATCTCAGCAAAAGAAGATGATATAACAAAAATAGAAGAAGAGGCTGCAAAAAAAGATGCGTCTGCTGAAAAGGAAGTCGACAATGAATACGATTCTAAAATCGCTGATGTGAAATCAAATTTAGACAGTGAACAAGCTAAGCTAAATGAAGCTATTGAAAAAGCTGCAGAATGGGCAGCTAAAAAAATCGAGTTAAGTAAAACAGTAAAAGTATTTTCAAAAGAGTATAAAAAGTTAAATAATGAAAAAATTAATGCTCTTAAAACAAAACTCAAACAAATTGAGACTGATAAAAAAACTCGAATTAAACCACTAATGAGTGAAATTAGATCATTGAAAAAACAATTAGCCGCATTAGAGAAGGCTGCGAGTAGAGAATAATTTTATTATCAAAGAATTTTTTTTATTTCTAATTTTTAAATTTCCTTTTTTCTTATTTTACTTTATATTTACCTTAATATCATGAATATTAAACAGAAAATTTTTAAAAAAATTAAAAATAGTTGTTAATTTATCACAAATTATTACAGAAAATTTAAATGAGTATAGAATAGGCGAATTTTAATTATGGCAGAAAATGAAATTAGAACTCAAATTAACGAAAAAGAAGAACAAATAAAGAAGTTAGAAGAAGAAGCGACATTAGAACAAGCAAAGTTTGAAAATGCAATGGATGAAGAATATAACCCGAGAATTTCAGAAATAGAATCCAAATTAACAAAAGAACAAAATGATTTAGATAGCGTTGCTAAAAAGTATGAAGAATCAAAAACTATTGAGAAGGAAATTAAAAAATCAATGAAAACTCTGATAAAACAAATCAAAACAGAAAAGGAAGCTGAAACCGTTGATAATCATAAATTACAAAATCTAGAAACTAAATTAGAATCTGAAAAGTCCAAATTAGGAGAAGCAACCGCGAATTTCGAAGAATGGAAAATTAAATATAAAGAATTCAAAAAAGTAGTCAAAATTTTGACGAAGGAGGCTAAAAGTATAAATAAAGAGAAACATAAAGTACTAAAGAATAAATTAAAAGAAATCGCAAATGAAAAGAAACCTGAAATTAAAAAAATTCAGGCGGAAATTAAAACACTTGAAAAAGAGTTAGCGGTTTTAGAAAAAACAATCACATCAGAAATATAGTATTTTTATTTATTTTGTTACTATATGAAATGTATTTGTCAAAAGTTCATAAAAAGGGCTCTATTTTATTCAGGCTTAATTTAGGGATCATCGGCTAAACATTTAGAGGTAAGTTCTGACCTTTCAGATTCAGCTCATCTTTCATTTCAGGAAATTGTTTCAATTCATCATATAGCCACATTAGCAGACGCATCTTAGAATTATAAATCTCAGTCTCTTCTTCAATTAATTCCATATTTTACGAAGTTAAATGTGCTCATCAAGTTAAACTCAAATGATATATAACTAAATATTTATTACAGTAATATCCACATATTAAAGAAAAGAATAAACTATCAGAGACATTTCTAATATATCGTCATTTATTTAACAATCTGGAATGGAATTTCATTTCCATTTCGATCAAAACATTTTACACAAGAAAAGCTGTTATATGGATATCCAATAATAAAATGGAAATTTTTCTTTTTAAAAACCCCTCTTAAATCACCCTTAGAAGGATGTAAATTTCCTGATGGATGAGAATGAGCAGTACCTTCGATTGATGAATCTAATGGAATACGACTAGGGAATAATACTCCAGAATTAACTGAAGTAACCGCACCAGGAGGTAAAATAAATTCATCTGCTATTCCATCATGGATTCTCAAAAGACATAAAATCTCTCTTGGATATTGATCTCGGCTTAAAGCTAAAAGTCCCTCTAATAATCCTTTTTTTATTATAACTCTCTTTGTTTGTATCCTTATGATAAAATTTTGTATCTCCTTAATTAGATCAACAATCGAAATTGCATTCTTTTTTTTCCAATTCTTTAATGAACCTATCATTAAATTGTTATAGATTTCCCCATTAGATTTTGTTAAAATAACCCTAGGTCTCTTAGGATATTTTTTGAAATCAATATTTAAATATACATCGTTAATTAGTGGAATTTGAATGTGATAAATAAGATTATTGACAATCGAAGCGTTTGGAAAACTCTCAATAATTTTTTTGTATTCTTCCTCAATTTTTTCCATTATAATTCTAATTTAAATAAAAAATAAATCATAGAAATAATTTTGTGATATAGCATGTCAAAAAAGATTAAAATTCCAGAGCCTGAGAATGGACTTAAGTTTATTGATGTTCATTGTCATTTACCATTTCCTCGTCCTAAAAATGATAAACTCCCTTCAAATAAAGAACAATACTTAGACTTTTTTCACATAGGAGGTAAATACCTGATTACAAGCACCATTGATATGATGACATTGAACTTAACCCTTAATTTTTTGAAAGAATTACCTAAAAATTTTGGATTCACATGTGGATGGGCACCTCAAACTGTTACATACACTCCAAAAAAGCAGCATGATAATGAATGGAAAAATTGGATCGATTATATTAAAAAAAATTCAGAGAAATATCTAGCAATTGGAGAAATTGGATTGGATTTTCACCATGCTCGAAAAATAGATATGCGGGATAAGCAAATAGAAATATTCAAAAAAACTCTGGAGTTAACAATAGATTTAGACAAACCTTATGTGCTACATGTGAGAAATGCGGCAAAAAATGAAATAGATACCCAAAATCCTAAACATAGGTTCAATAAGAGCGATGGTGCTAATAAAGAGGTACTCAAAATACTAAATGAATACAAAATACCACCAAAAAGAGTAATGTGGCATTGCTTTTCTGGTCCGGATGATTATGGGAGGATCTTATCAAATCAAGGTTTTTTGCTCTCGGTACCAAGTTCGGCCTATGGTTTTGAAAGGTGGCAGAAAGTTTCAAAGCATTCACCTTTAAATTCGTTGGTTACAGAAACAGATTCCTATTATCAGCACCCTTTCAAAAGAGGCCCCGTAAATGTGCCTTCAAACGTTCGATATGCTATAGCAGCTATAGCATATTCGCACAATGTCCCCCAAAAAGTGGTAAGCGAAAAAACTATAGAAAATGCGATAAGTTTCTTTAATCTTTATATC
>JBHLNT010000305.1:1509-3782 GCA_048941265.1 Promethearchaeota archaeon | reverse complement strand
AATCTAAAAAAATAAGTTAATATTTATTTTAAATATAAATGAAACACTTTTTCTTTTAATAAAGGGTAAAAAAAAATTAGAAATTTTATTTTTATAACAATTTTCAAAGAATTTATTAAAGAAATGATATAAAATAAGATTAAATTTTTTTTTTTCTAAATCTATCTTTCTTTATGCCAATTTTAATAGAAAGAAAATATCCAATTTATATAATTACGATTGATAATCCTGAAGTAAAAAATGCTGTGGATGGTCCCACAGCCAATAAACTTACGGAGTTTTTCCGCGATTTTGAAAAAGATGAGAAAGCTTTAGTGGGTATTCTAGAGGGTGCTAACGGTAATTTTTGTTCTGGGGCAAATTTGAAAGCAATTGCAGAAGGGCGAGGTAATAGAATTGAGAAGAAGGGAGATGGACCAATGGGTCCAACTAGAATGTTATTATCCAAGCCAATAATTGCAGCAATATCAGGATATGCAGTTGCAGGAGGACTTGAGCTTGCTTTATGGTGTGATCTACGTATTGCTGAAAAGAGTGCTATTTTTGGAGTTTTTAATCGTCGATTTGGTGTTCCTCTTATCGATGGATGTACTGTACGACTTCCAAGGTTAATTGGATTAAGTCGGGCTATGGATATGATTCTTACAGGACGTCCTATTACTGCTCAAGAAGCTTATGAATGGGGATTAATAAATAAGATAGTTGAAATCGGACAATCAAAACAGGAAGCACTAAAATTAGCAAGAAAGATTGCATCCTTTCCTCAAGTATGTTTGAGAAATGATCGTTTATCTACATATAATCAGTTTGGATTAGATATAGAAGAAGCCATGAAAAAAGAGTTCGAATTTGGTTTAAGATCCTTAGAAAGTAAAGAATATTTAGAAGGAAGCAAAACTTTTATCCAAGGGAAAGGAAAACATGGATCATTTAATGAGTGGTAATCATTTTAAATATTTACATATTAAATATTTCTTGGTGATAAAATGATAGAATTTAATGAATTAAGTGTCAGAACAACAGAAAGAGAGGTTCTATTAGATATAACAAGTGAAGTTAATAAAATTGTAAGAAGTGTTAATATTAAGGAAGGAGTATGCCGTATTTTTGTTCCTCATACCACTGCAGGGATAACTATTAATGAAAATGCAGATCCTTCGGTTATTAGAGATATCAGTAATTATTTAAATAAATTAATTCCAAGAGGTGGAGGATTAGGATATTCTTATAGACATGGTGAAGGTAATTCTGATGCTCATATCAAATGTTCATTGACAGGACATTCTGTTGATATATTGATCCATGAGAATAGATTAATGTTGGGTACATGGCAAGGAATAATGTTTGCAGAGTATGATGGTCCGCGACATCGAAAAGTATATGTGCAAGTTCATGGAGAATAGATTCAATTAAAGTAATATAAATTAAAATCGCTATTAGACAGGATAAGTTAAATTGGTATTATTTTAGTTTTTTATTATTGAAATTTCAATAGGAAAATGTTTAATTTTCTTCTTATATTAACCTTTTTAAAAATAAAAATTAGGGGTTTTAAATTGGAGTTTGGATTTGGTTCTTTAATGAACTTAGCTAAAATTAAAAAAAATGTTAAGAGAAAGAGAGTCTCTAGTTATGATAAAGCAGGAGCTAATGCTGATTTCAAAATCATAGAAGCGAAAAAGAAATTTGAATTGTGCAATTTATCTTCAACAGGGATTATAAAACATATATGGATGACAAGTGCTTCAAATGATCTTTATTATCTAAGAAAAATTGTAATTCGAATGTGGTGGGATAATGAAGATAATCCATCGGTTGTTTGTCCACTTGGTGATTTTTTTGGCATAGGGCATGCAAAAACAGTAAATTTTTGGAGTTTACCCTTGTCTATGGGGCCTAATGATGGTAAAGGATTCAATTGCTGGTTTCCAATGCCCTTTTCTAATAATGCAAAAATTGAATTAGAAAATGAATCACACGAATCACTTATTCTTTATTATTATATTGATTATGAAGAATGTCAAGAAATTAGTGAATCTTTTGGTCGATTTCATACTTGGTGGAATCGTGAAAATCCCTGTAAAGGTCAAGATTATAAGTATTTAAAGGAAATGGATTGGAAATCCGAGATGTTTAGTAAGAAAAACCTCACACATGAAGATGATTATTTAATATTAGATGCTGAGGGTGAAGGTCATTATATTGGATGTCATTTAGATATTCATAACTTATTTGAAACTGACAAAGAAAATTGGCCTGGTGAGGGTGATGAT
>JBHLNT010000305.1:0-1499 GCA_048941265.1 Promethearchaeota archaeon | reverse complement strand
ATATTTATCTTTGCTACCCAAGAAATTACCCTTTTTCTCCTCCGAAAGTATGGTTATTTGAAACTGAGAGATTTAATTGGCCTGGTGAGGGTGATGATTACATTGAAATTGATAATGGAGATATTATCCTTCATGGAACAGGAACAGAAGATTATATTGGTGGAGCATGGTGTCCAAATCAATATTATTGCTCACCATATTTTGGCGTAGTATTACCAGGCGGAAAGAATTGGAGCGGAAAAATTTCTTATTACAGATATCATATAGAAGATCCTATTTATTTTCATAAAAATATTAAAGTTAAAATTGAACATGGTCATGCAAATCAACGTTCAGATGATTGGTCTTCTACAGCATATTGGTATCAGACAGAACCTCATAAAAAGTTTAAACATATTTTACTAGTGGAAGAAAGAATACCTAGAGAAGAACCTAAAGAATTGGAATAGTTATTAAATTTTATGGAAAAAGTACCTATCAAATGTTAAATCTATTTTTTTAGTTTTTTCATTAATAAAAAACTGTACATTTATTTCTTGATTTGGATAAGTAATGGGAATGTAGAATTTTAACTCTTCAAGGTTTTTAAGGGTTAATGGTAAATTTGTTGGCTTGGGATCAATTGGATTTTCATATTTCAAGAAAACCAAACCATTATTTAATGAGACTTCTATTTTTTCAATCTCTTTGTACATCTTGTATTTTCCAGTAAGTGATTTTAATTTTTTGTGAATATTTAAAATTAGAGCAGCTTTATTAGTATCTTTGTTTAAGAGAATTCCAAGAACTTTACGCGCAATACCACCAATTGCTAAACTGGCATCACAATTTGCACCTAGAATAACTCCTATCTTCTGTTCTGGAATAACTGCTAAAAATGCTGATAAAATTGCATTAAGAATGATTTTCTGAAGATATATGGTAATTAATCCTATCTAACCATTCTTTAACTAAAGAATTAAATAAATCACTTTTTTCAATTTGCAGATTATGCCCAGCTTGATCAAGAATAACAAAGGTAGCATTAGGATAATTTTCAATAATTTTCCAAGCATCACGATATCCTACTGAAATATCTTGTCTCCCTAAAAGGAATAGTGTTGGTTTATCATACCTTTTCAAAAGTTCATCAACCTCGAAAGAAAAAGCATAATTGACCGGAAAGATTTTATATAAAAACTTTTGATCTGCAATTTTCAAACCAGGAAAAACCTCCTCTTTATATCTTTCCCAAACATCTCTACTCTGAATAACTAAGGATTGTTCTATTTCTTGAACTTCAGAAGGATTTAAACTTGAAATAAATTCCGTATCTTTAATTAAAATTTTAAAATCCTTAGGTAAATCTCGCTTTTCAGGTTGAGGAATTATAAGAGGGCAGATAAATAAGACACCATCTACAAATTTGGTCCTTTTTAAAATGATTCCTCTTGCTAAATAGCAACCATAAGATTCACTAGCAATTATAAATTTTTTATTAGGAATAACTTTATCTATAA
>JBHLNT010000094.1:0-15829 GCA_048941265.1 Promethearchaeota archaeon | reverse complement strand
AATAGTGGTTAGATTTTTGGCCTCGGTCCCTTTTCCGAAAATATATAATTTATCGGATGGATATATCTTTAAATATTCCTTAAATGTATGCAATAAAAAATCGACATTTTTATGTTTTTCCAGCCTCCCAATATACCCAAAAGTAGTAAATTCCTTATTTATTTTCTTAATATTTTGGAAATTATCAAGACAAATTCCATTTGGTAATTTTAAAATATTTCCTTTTGGAAAATTTAAAGAAATTAAATCGTCATAGATTCTATCATTTAAAGCTTGTATAAAATCAATTTTTTTAATAATGATTTTTTTAAAAAGATTAAACCAACCGTAGATCAACATTTTTGTTATTATTCCATGTTGCCTTGATAAATATGCGTGCATCATATGACTTTTTATATCAGCAGGGGTTTTGATTAAAATTGGAATATGTAAAATTTTTGCTACAACTAATGGTCCCATTAAATAAAAACCATAATTTTGCTGATGAATTAGGTGTATTGGATCTTCTTTAGCTAGCTTTTTAACTTTTATAAAAAATTTAAGATAAAAATATAAAGTATTGACTGTTCTAAGAGCGAATTTTTGAATATTACTAAATTTTTGTATATTATAGATTTTAATTCTGTTGGTATTTGGTTTATATTTTGAATACTTAGAAAAGACAGAAACTTTTAAACCATTAATCTTTTCATAAGCAGGAAGTAGTTGTAAAACTTGATTTGCAATCCCTCCGACCTTCTGATTCAAACTTTCATTCGAATGCGTTGCAAATAAGATTATACAAATGTGAATAAAAATCACCGCGAAAAAGCTATATGTTAGAAATTATAAATGAATCATCTATAAAAAACCTCATTGATTGAGGTCAATATAAGTAAAAAGAGGATATATTTTATTTTTTTCGGTAATAGCAAAATTTAATTCTCCCAAAATGTTGCGTATTTATAGATAAAGAACAGAAATTATTAAAATTTAATAAAATCTGTTATTACATATATTTCATTATTTAAATTCTTAGAAAAAGTTTAGAATCAGCGTTTAAAGGTAGATTTATATATATACTTCAAATATCTTTTATATTGTCTTTTATTGATTTAAATGAATCTAATCATTTATTAAGAATTTGTTGATAAAATAGGAATTCCCTCTCGGTAATTTTTTCTAAAGAACAATTATTTAAAATAAATTCTCTTGCCTGATTTGCCATACTTATCCTTAGATTTTTATCCTTATATACTTTAACAATTGCTTCTCGCATAGATTCTGGATTTGTCTCACATAAATATCCATTTTTTTTATGTTTAATTATATTATTAATCCCTTCAATATTAGTTCCGATACATGCAAGACCACAGCTCATTGCTTCTAATAATACTTTGGGATTTCCCTCATCGATTGAGGGTAATATAAATATTTGATATTGATTCAAAATTTTAGGTAACTCATTATTAGGAAATATTCCGAGAAAATTAATATTAACACTATTTTTTTTGGCGACACTTTCCATTTCTTCTCTATCTACTCCTTCACCTATAATATCCAAATGAAAATCCTTCAACCCTATGAACGCTTTTACTAAATTTATAACATTTTTACCACGACGTAAATTACCAATATATATAACATGCTTATCTTTCTTTGTCATTGGAAGTGGTTTAAAAATAGATTCATCAATATAATTATAAATAAGTCGGATTCTGTTACTTTTGTATTTTTTATTCAATCCGTAATATTTCATTATAAATGGAATATCATAATCACTCGTAACTATTATTCCATCTGCTAATTTATAAGCAAGTAATTCATTGACGAAAACAAACATGTATTTTAACAAATATTTGATATAAGCTTTAGGAGTGTCCCTTTTAAATACATTTTTGTGTGCCCTTAACCACTCAAACCCAGATCTTATTATTATTTTTTTATTATATAAAATTTTAGCAATACAAGCAATCCAACTTCCATAAATTTGACCAGTTTTAATTATATCAATTTCCATTAAGAATTTTTTTAATTTGAATGGTAATAATATAGATTTAATAGGCTTAAAAAAGGGGAACTTTGACTTTATTAAGTTTAACACGGGAAAAATTTTTATATCTTCTAATAAACCGGAATATTCATAATCTTTATGATTACCATAAGTTAAAAAAGTAATATCAATATTCTTCTTAATAAGCTCCTTATATAAAGTAATTTCTCGATCTATTATCCCCGTTTTATCCCAAAGCGATAGAGATACATTATAAGTAAAAGTAAAAAGAACTCGCATTTTTATTATATCAAATTATTTATTCAAATCTTAACTAAATATAGATAATTAAAAAATTTATTATTAGTTTATCTTTTAATAGCTTTAATTAAAACAAGTGGGTTAAAATCTCTTAAGATATTTATAGGGATAAACTCTAATTCTATTTTTTTAAAAAAGTGTCTAACTTCTTTATTAATTATTCTCCAATCAAAATTTTTATGAGGATTTTCTAATGTTCTAGGCCCTGGGTTTTTTAATAAAGCACTTTGTATTAATTCTTTTTTAGTATAAGGTGGTCTATGAAAATTTGTAATTCGCCCAATAAATTCTCTCATTAATAAAGAGGGCCCAATTTCCACAGGGACCGTGCTTATAAAAGTGCCTTTCCTTTTAAGAATTCTACAAATTTCTTCAATAACAATACGTGGATCTTTTACATGCTCTAAAACTTCCAAACAAAAAATTAAATTAAAACTTTCATTTCTGAAGGGTAAGGCTTGACCATCTGAAGTCAATAAATTAATCTTCTTCGATTTAAATAGTAGATTTTTCACAATATAGTTCGATCGATCAATTAATTCTTTATTTATATCAGTTGCAACAATATTTTTTGCATAATAATTAAGAGTTGGTAAAAAGGGACCATCTGCACATCCAACATCTAAAATGCGATAATTTTCATCAAAATTTATTTTTTTTAAAACATAAATAAAAGGCATATAAGCATAATATCTAATAAGAAAAAATCTTGAATTATAAAATTCAAAAGAAGATTTGCCCTCATTATCTGAAAAATAATTATCTGAAATGTATCTGAAAATTTTTTTAGTTTTTTTCTTTGAGGGCATAAGGTATTTATTCGATTATAATTTCAATTTTAATTTATTCTAATACATATCTCATAACATAGAAAGCTTCAGCATATTCAGTTTCCACTTGCATACCCCTAAATTTAGCCAAACTTACATTAGATTCTATCCATTTTTCTTTACCATATTTTTCATATTCTGGTTGATGAATCCTTAATGCCTCTTTCTTCTTCTCTATAAAATTTGATATATCAATATAATAGTTGGGGATCATCAATCCAGAAGCAAAATTAAACATAATTTCAAATAAAAATATATTTTTAACAAATCTCCGTGCACTAGCCATCGAAATATTATGAGCTGCTCTGTGATCTTGATGATATGTGTCTGGATTAGGATGTGTAAATATCGTTTTTATATTATGATTAATGATAAATTTTTGTAAGTCTGATATGGTTTTTTTATCAACTTGAAGTTCAGTTGCTGGAATGTTTGTATAATATATGTTTTCTTCTTTAACCCCTAAAATTCCGAAGCTTTTTCTTGTTGTTTCACAAATTTCATCGAAATTCCTTACTACATTTCCATTAACATCAGTATATTCACCATTAGTTAAATGATAACAATAAACATCATAATTTTTCTCAGTAAAATAACAAATTGTACCAGCACAACCTAATTCTATATCATCTGGATGTGCGCCAATAAATAATAAAGACATATTATTCTTATTCTAATCTTTTAATTTGTTTAATTAATAATATATATAGTTTTAATGAATAACTTAATATAATAAATTTGATATTATCTGTTTTGTTTTTTAGTCATCTAATTAAAAAAGGAAGGAGAGAAATTTTTTTACTAATCATTGAAAAACTTGATTATTTAGGATAAATATTAATAATTAAAGATGAAATGAATAACAGAAAGAAAAAATGAAAATTCCTCATAATAAACCTTCGATTGATTATCATGAAGTAAAAGCAGTACAAGATGTATTGGAAAGTGGATGGATTGTTCAAGGTGAAAAAGTAAAACTTTTTGAAAATAAAATTTGTCATTATCTTGGATTAAAAAACGATCTTTCTGTAGCTTTATCAAATGGTACTTCAGCATTATATTTGGCTTTAAAAATTCTGGGTGTAAACTCCCCTTCGGATGAAATAATAGTACCTAATTATGTATGCTCTGCTGTGCTTAATGCAATCTTTATGAATAATGTTAAACCAGTAGTGGTTGATGTAGATCAAATTGATTTTAACATTTCTTATCAAAAAGTTAAAGAAAAAATCAGTAATCATACCAAGGCAATTATTATTCCTCATACTTTTGGAGTCCCTGCAGATGTAATACGCATAAGAGAGCTTGGAATACCAATTATTGAAGATTCTGCTCAAGCATTAGGCTCTAAAATAAATAATATCCATGTATGCTCATTTGGAGATATCGCAATTTTATCCTTTTATGCAACGAAGTTAATTACAACTGGCCAAGGAGGTATGATAGTTTCAAAAAATTCTGAATATATTGAAAAAGCGAGAGATTATTGCAAATATGATATGCAAAAAATTTACTATCCACGTTTTAACTTTCAAATGACTGATTTACAAGCAGCAATGGGGATTGTTCAATTAAACAAGTTTGATAATTTTTTAGAAAAGAGAAAATTAATTGCTAAAAATTATTTGGAAATATGTGAAGAAAAAAGTTGGGATTATCAGAAAGTAAATAATTCCAATTTCACTCAAAATTGGTTTCGATTTGTTATTAAGGGAGAACCAAATTTTATCATTAAACTTAGAAATAAACTTAATAAAGCAGGAGTTAATTGTGTGATTCCTATCGAAAAATGGCAGCTTTTAAGCGTTTACTTAAAAATAAATACAAATGAATTTAAAATTAGCAAGAAAATAACAGACACAACTCTTTCATTACCAATTTTTCCAGATTTATTAGAATATAATGATTTTCAAAATTTATTAGTGTTTTTAAGGGGATTTTAAAGTGATATTAACCGCACATCAACCAGCTTACTTACCTTGGCTAGGTTTTTTCCATAAAATGGCAATATCAGATAAATTTATAATACTTGACGCTGTACAATATCAAAAAAATTATTTTACTAATAGAAACCTAATTAAAACTGCTCACGGTGAAACTTGGTTAACTGTACCTGTCTTAACGTCCGGTCATTTGGATAAAACAATAGCTGAAATGAAAATCAATAATAATACTAATTGGCGTAAAAAACACTGGAAAACAATCGAATTAAATTATAGAAGAGCTCCTTTTTTTGAAAAATATCGAGATTATTTTGAAAGTTTATATCAGAAAAAATGGATTAATCTTATTGACTTACTCTATGAAAATATAAAATTTTTTGTCAAAGAACTAGAAATCGATATTAAAATTTATCTTCAGAGTGAATTTACTTTTAAGAAGACAAAACAAGAATTAATACTCGAAATGTGCAACTATTTTGATTCAGACCTATTTGTGTTTGGAAAAGATGGTAAACGCTATGCCGATTTAGATTATTTTAAGGAAAATAATAGAAAAATTTATTTTCAGGATTATAAGCATCCCACTTACCCCCAATTATATGAAAAATTTATTTCTAAATTATCTATCATTGATTTGCTTTTTAATGTAGGTTCTAAAAAAGCAATGGGTTTTATCATGAAAGAAAATGCCACTAAAAAGGATCTTATCAAAAGATTTACTCAATAAGATTAACTAAAATAAAAATGATTCAAATTAAGGCTTTTTTAACTTATTATATACTGAGATAGTCTGTTTTACTATTTTTTTCCAAGAATAATGATCTTCTACTAATTTTCTCCCGTTTCTGCCAAGTTTTTCATATTCATTATTTTTTTTTACATCTATTAGCTTTTTAATTGCCTGATCTACATTCGCTTTTTCAAAAAGATATCCAGTTATACCATCCTTAATCAATTCCGGATTCCCCCCCACATCCGAAGCAATACCAGGTACTTCACATGAAAGAGCCTCTAACAAAACTGTTGAAAGACCTTCTGATCTTGTAATTACAACAATAACAGAGCACATATTATAAAAATTAACCATTTCATCATGTGGTACCATTTCATGAAAAACAATGGGATAATTTCCCAAAGCTTTTTTAACTTCTGGAAGATATGGTCCCTTACCAATTATTAAAAATTCTTGTTTCTCATCAATTTTATTATATCTTTTAATTAGTTCTAAAAAAAGATCAATTCCACTATAAGTTGAAAGCCTATTTATATATCCAATAAATCTCCTTTTTATATTGCTAAGTTTTTTAAACTTCTCAGGATCTATCGCATTTGGAATGTAAAATGCTTTAACCCTTCCTTTTAAATTTACTTTGAACACGTTATGTGAAATTATTAAATCTTCTTTACTAACGCTAAATACCGCATCTGCTTTTTTAAACATTAATTTACCTATCGTGAGGTCATAAAAATATTTTTTAAACAAAAATAAAACTTTTTCAATTTTGTTAGTTGTTTGGGCTACGTGTCCTTCTAGTATTCCATGTAAATGCAAAATTAAAGGAATTTTCCTCCCAAAAAATAATTTATAAAAAAAAGTTTGGATGGTAGAAAAATAGATATATGAATGAACATGAATTATATCATATTTTTTCCCATATCTTAATAAATAGGTTAATACATTAAAAATAGGATTCTTAATCCTTAACGCATTATCATTATCTGCAAAAGCATAGCATTTTTTTTTAATCACTCGGAAATTTTTTGAGAACTTTTCATATTTAGTACCTTTCTTTGTTAGAGAAGAGCATAGTAAATCAACTTGGAGATTATTTTCTCCCAGATATTTTGATAAAAATTTAGTGTAATGTGCTAAACCACCAAGATAATCCGGGGGAGATGGCGATATTTGTAAGATTTTCATGAAAGTTTATGGTAATTATTGATGCTATCTTAAAATTATAAATTACTTCGCAAATTTAAATTCTTTTAAGGATTAAAAGTGAAAGAAAATAATAGCAAATAATTGTTTTATAATTTTGTTAATTAATTTTAAATTATGTTTTAATCATTTTAAATACTTTTCTGCGAAATTCCCTTCTTATGTATTTATAAGAATATCTGTGGACTAGTGGAAACAAGTAAAATTTAGTAAATGAAAAAAAAGATTTATAAAAATATTTTTTGAGCTTAATAAATGATTCTCCATACTCTCTTTGATTAATTTTGATAGGAATTTCACAAGATTTAAAGAATGGGACGATTTTAAATAGCATTTCCAATGTTATAGAATATTTGGATTCAAAATCTATGTATTTTACTATGCTTGACGATAATGCTCTATAACCCATCGTCGGATCTGATATTCTTTGACCAAGAATAAACGAAAGTATCAAACTCATTATTCTTGAACATACTTTTTTAGTTATGGTCATATTATAGTAATAATGAAATCTATTTCCAATAACATAATCAAAATCATCCTTCACGATAGGTTTAATAAAATCCTTGATATACTTAGGTTCGTGTTGACCATCTGCATCTAATATAATAACAATATCATATTTTTTTTCCCTGCAAAATTCTAGTCCAGTTTGAATGGCAGCGCCATTTCCCTTATTGATTTTATGACGAATTATTATTGCTTTATGCATGCTAGCAATTTTAACTGTATTATCGGTAGAACCATCATCAATAACAATTACATCTAGTTTATTAGAGATATTATTAGGAATTAAAGAAAGAGTTCTACCAATATTCATTTGTTCATTAAATGCTGGCATTACTATGCCAATTTTCAAACCAGGGTAAAGATAAGTATTTTCTGTATTGAACTCCCCTTCTTTTTTATTACTATAATCAACATTTTTTGGGGATACAGACATTTTTATAGAGAAAGATACAGATTCTAATTATTAGAATTTTTTAATATTTTTAATAAGATTAATGTTATAATTTTATATAAATTTATTCAAATAATCAAAATTATATATATCCATCTCTATTTCAGTTCTGTTTATATAATCTGACGATTTCCCGTATAATTTTTTGCCATGAATAATTCTTTTTGGCTAAATTAATATTATTATTCTCTATAACTCTAATCTCATCAGCATTTAAAGTTAATGCTTTGATTAGTTTTGCAGTTAATTCTCTAACATTCCTCGGAGTTGCTAAAAATCCGTTTTTATTTTCAATGATCGCTTCTGGTATCCCCTCAGTAGCAGAAGCTACTATAATTAATCCAATAGATAAAGCTTCAGCAATACTTAAAGGAAAGCCCTCATGAATCGACGGTAAGCAAAAAACATCAGCGGAAGAGTAGAATTCTGCCATTTTTTCCAAGGGAATCATATCTAAAAATGTGATATTTTCTAATATATTTAATTCTTTAGCAAGATTTTTTAATTTTAATTCTAGATTTCCATTACCAAGGATAAAAAAATGCACTTTACTAAAATCTTTTATTACATTAGGTATAGCTCTAATAAGGTATTCTACGCCTTTTTGAGCATCTAATCTACCTACAAAAACGACCTTTTTATAGTCTTTTTTTCCATCAAGAAATTTATCAAAAAATTTTGCGTTAGCAATCTTTTTAAATTCAGAAATATCTACGCCATTTGAGACTACAGCCAATTTTTCTTCTTTAACTCCTAAATTTAATAATCTTACCTTAAGAGATTCACTTACACATATGATTTTCTTCAAGGCTCTTTGATAAACTTGTTTCGTTATTGTTTTATCAAAAATATTTTCAATTAGTCCTGAAACTCCCACTTCTAGTCTGCCTTGAACATTGATTAACATTGGTCGTTTGAAAATAAGTTTATTCGCTATTGCAGTTAGCCAAGAAATTGGAAATAATCTTCCCTGAGCATGAATCAACTGTATATTATGCTTCTTTATTATTCTTGGCAATTTAATTAACATAAAAGGATTAAACCTCAGGCTCGAAATTTGGGTTATGCCCTTGATTTCGGGAGGATTATAAGATTTAAATCGATATACCAAAAAACCATCCATTTCATGTACTTTCCGCCTCTCATCAGCCCATTTACTCGTGACAACCACAACATTATGACCAAATTTACTTAGAAATTTAGCAGTATTATAAGCAGCAGTTTGAACTCCTCCTCTTTTTGGAGGGAAAACCTGAGAAATAATTAAAATATTCATAGTTAATTATAATTTAACTTAAATCTGTAGTCAAATTATTTAATATATTCAATGATCTTTATAAAATTAAAAATATTTAATCATTAAATAACATTATTTCAATTAAACTGATAAATAGAATAATCAAAAAATAATGGATATTAGTAGTAATTATGCACTTTATTTTCCATTGGTTGGTTTGGTTTTTATTCTATTCTTTTTCATGCTTTCAATATTTGGTTATTTTATTTTGTTTCTAATTAAAAAATTAAGCCAAAATAAAGAAAATATGCCTTTTAAATCAATTTTAGAGGAACTTTTTTTATCATTTGGAATTGGAATTTCTTTATATATTAGTTTGAGTTATTTTTTAGATTTATTTGCACTATTCAATTTTTATACTGCTTATCTGCCATTAATCATATTCGACTTATTATTCATTATATATTATTATATTAAGAATAAGGAAGTATTTAAAAAAAAATGGAATAAAGATTTTTTTTCTGATTTCTTAAAAGCGTATGTCTCAAAAAAAGATAATATATTTCTCTTAGGCGTAATTATATTAACAATTTTAATAATTTCTATCATCCAATGGTTTATTATTATTGAATCAACTTCTTTAATTTACACAGACCCATACAAATGGTACGCTGATACCTTTTATTTACTAGATAATGGACATATTAATTATAATCAATTAGATTATAACTATCCATCTGGATTTACTTATTTCAACGCGGGAGTTCTCCTAATTTATCCTGATTACCTTTTTGGATATTATTACTTTAAATTTATTCCATTATACTTTATTTCATTTTATGTGATAATAGCATTCTCAATCATTAGAAAATTGTTTAATGAGAAGTATTTAATTCTATTGTCAGGTTTATTAATTTTAACCTCTAGATACTTTTTATCACGGACCCTTCTTTATTTATCATCAGCATTGGCTTCTGGATTACTAATTATATCGCTAATTATAATTATTAATAAGTATCCAGATTATATAATGGGATTTTTTATAGCAGGGATGTACTTTATCCATAATTTAACAACTTTTTATTATCTTTTTGTACTTTTATGTTTTTATTTGTATAGGGTTATTTTGAACTTAAAAAATCATGAAATTCTTATGAAACAAATTCGATTCATTTTAATATCAATTGTTATAATCCTTATTTTATTAATCCCTTACATCGTTGGTATTTATGTTATTTATCAAAATACAATTTTTGATTTAATATCCCATTTTTTCTTTAGATTTGAAGAGGCCGATTATGCCTATATCTCATATCGTTCATATAATTTATATCCAGACTCAATTAAATTAATTTATCCATTAGATTTTTTTACACCATTTATTGAAATTAGATTATTAGAACTGTTTGATGAATTATTTGAGAGATCCATTTATTTATTCTTTATTCTGCCACTTATAGGTTTAATTATAAATATTAAAACGGCAAGAAAAAATAAAGAACAACAAGAAAATTTGGTATTTTTCAAATTATTTATTGTAGTGACAATAATTTTTTTCTTTTTACCTTATTTTTTTCTAAGTTTAAATTTATTCATAAAATTTAGGAAAAGAATATTACAAAGTTTCAGTTTGCCGATAATCATAATGACATTGTATTCTATTGAATGGATTGTTAAATTAGCTATGAAATTAACCAATTTTTTAACATTAAAGTTCAGTTTTTATAGGAAAATTGCTAATGCCAAAAAGTTTTATGGTAAATATTTTAAAATAGAATCGATAATAATCTCCATACTGATGGTATCAATAAGCTCGTCCTTCGTAATGCACAGATATCCTGATTATTATTATTATTATGATGACGATTTGGTTGAAGTTGTACTTTATTTGAGAACTCATGCTGAATCAGGTTCTACAATTCTTCGTGAAGATTTCGATTCTGCTGTCATATTCCGAGTACTTTATGATATGAAAATTAAAACGTATGAGGTAAATGAGAGTTCCTCATATCAAGATCTTATTTTGGAAATTAAGGAAAGAAAAATTGATTATCTGATATTCTCTAAAGGGTATTTCAACAATAATACAGTTGAAGAGTCATTATGCGACAATAATAATTTAAAAAATGTCTTGGAAAACGATGATTACATACTTTTTCGAATTAAGTGATTAAAATTTATTAGAACAGTAAAAAAAACTTTTGTATATGATTAAAAATAAAAATATATTAATTACTGGTGGCGCGGGTTTTATCGGGGGACATCTTTTTGAAGCATTAATAAAACACAATAATTATATTATAGTTATTGATAATTTTAACGATTATTATAAAGGAAAAGAAGAACAATTCAATGAGATTACAAAAAATTATGAAGATTCTATAAATTATTCTTTAATTAAGGGCGATCTTTTAAATAAAGCAATCTACACTAAAATCAATGTTGATATCGATATCATATTTCACCTTGCTGCTTTGGCAGGTGTGAGATATTCAATTGAAAATGCCACAGAAGTCGCACAGAACAATATTGGGAGTACGGTAAATATTTTTGATTATTCAATTCAGAATGATATACAAAGTGTGATATATGCATCATCATCATCTGTATATGGTAATCCTTTATATACTCCTGTTGATGAAGATCATCCTAAGAATCCCATATCCCCTTATGCAGTATCAAAACTATGTAGTGAAATATATGCAGATCTTTATTTTAGGGAGTATGGATTACCTGTAAGCTCATTAAGATTTTATACTGTCTATGGTCCAAGAGGTAGGCCGGATATGGCTATTAGGAGATTCTTTGATCTAATACTTCGAGATAAAGAAATTACAATTTACGGTAATGGTGAGCAACTAAGAGATTTTACTTTTGTTTCAGATATCGTTGATGGTTTAATTTTAGCCAGCGAAAAAAAAGAATCAATAGGTAATGTTTTTAATTTGGGTTATTCAAACCCTATCGAAGTGAATCAATTAGTCGATAAAATGTATGTTATCGCAAATAGGCCTAAAAAGCTAAAATATATAGAAAAACAAAAAGGGGATGTAGATATAACATATTCAAATATAACAAAAGCACAAAATATGTTGAGCTATTATCCTAAAATTGATATTAATGAAGGTTTAAGAAAGACTTTTGATTGGCAAAAAAATATCATGAAGAAGTAAAGGTTCTAAGCTTAAATTAATAAAGTCTAAATTTAAGACTTTTTACTAGTTAATAATACTTGTTTTAATAATTAATCTATAAATTAACTGATATATTTTTATTAAATATTATAAACTGAAGTGTTTAAAATGAATATTGCTCTGATCACGAACGATTTTTTGCCTATTAGAGGAGGTATTACCAATGTTATGATCAATTTGAGTAAAAAATTAACTGAGCAGGGAGAAAAAATATTCATTTTTAACAAAACATGCCATAATGAGGATAAATTATACTTCAAAATTTTAAGTAATGATAATTCTTTAAGCGGTATTATTATTCACAATTTTAAGTTTCTCTACTTCTTAATTTATCTATTTTTTAAAATCATTTTCTCATTTAAAGAGATTAAACTTAAGGATAAATTAAAATTAGCCTTTTTTTATTGTTTTTATTTAAAATTTATTGTTAGACGAATTATATCAATAAAAAATTTAGTCTCATATTTTAATAGATTTAAAATAGATATAATTCTAAGTGGAACATCAGGTATCCCTTTATTATATAGTTTTATCTTGTCAAAATGGTTCAACATTCCAATAGTGTCTATTGCTCACGGTGACGACTTTCTTTTTAGATATCCTTTTAAAATTAAGACTTACATTTTTCAAAATATCGAAAAAATTGTTGTTACTAATAAAATAATGAAAAATTTATTTTTAAAGATCTATAATATTAATTCAAATAAAATTTTCGTTATCCACTTAGGTGTAGACATCAAAAATAGTATAGTTGATGAACCAGTTTTGGAATTAAGAACCAAATTTAATATTTCACCAAATGACTTTATTATTCTAACTGTTAGTAGACTTTATCCCAGAAAAGGTTTTGACACGGTTTTAAAAGCAATTAAGCTAATTATTGATGAAGATCCAAGTATCCCAATTAAATATCTTATTATTGGAGGAGGAGAAGAACAAAAAAATATAGAATCCTTAATATCTAAATTAAAACTTGAACATTATGTGAGATTTTTAGGGAATGTGAATGACTATTTAAAAAATCAATACTACAAATTATCAGATCTCTTTATCTTGGTTCCTCAATTAAATAAGCATTCCATTGAGGGATTTGGAATAGTATATATAGAAGCAAATTATTTTAAATTACCGGTAATAGGATCTCGTACTGGAGGGGTAAGAATAGCGATATTAGATGGAAAAACAGGATTCCTTATTAAACCGAGAGATGTATTGCATTTAAAAGAAAAAATATTGTTTTTATATAATAACGAAAAAATTCGTACAGAAATGGGAAACTATGGCTATGAGCGTGTAATAAAAGTATTTAATTGGGATAAGATCGCGCTAATCTATCAAGAATTATTCAATAATACGATAAAGCAGATTAATAATAAACATAAAAATCGATGATTTTTATTGTAAATATCAAATTTTTATAAATAATTATAAGTTTATTTAATGAATCAAATAAATAGTATAAATATAAATTAATAGAGTGGTTATGGGGATTTCTAAAAATTTAAACTCCGTTTTAAAATTTATATCAGCTAAAATAGGTATGAATGTCACACATATAATAGCCTTTTTACTTTCGAAATTAATTAGTATTAATATTAATGACAATTTATTAATATTTGGAAGTACAAATGGTAAAGCTTTTTCTGGCAATTGTAGAACCGTATTTGAATATCTTGCAAAAAATACGGAATATTACTGCGTTTGGATAACAGATTCTAAAGAAATCTATCATAAGATAAAAATGAGAGGGTATCACGTTATATTAAATGATAATCTCATAAAGGTAATTAAGCTATTAAAAGCTGCTCATTTTATTTTTTTTTCCCATGGATTTGGAGATATTTTATTGATCGACTTTTCTTCAAAAACACAGCTGATTTATTTAGCTCATGGAATTTCGTTCAAAAGAGGTGGTTATGATTTAAAAAAATCTGTATACCCATTTTTTGAAAGGAGACTTAATGATATTTTGGCTAAAAGAATAAGTTTTATGATTGATTCTTCAGATGAGACAAAAAAAACGAAAATTTCAAACTATCGAATGGATCCGGAGAAAATAATAATAACTGGGTATCCGAGAAATGATATTCTCATAAATTTTACTCAAGAATTAATATTTGATCTTAAAAAAAGATTTAAACTCTTAAATTTTCATCAAATCATTTTATATGCTCCAACTTTTAGAGATTACGAATATAAAATACCTCTAACTCCTGATTTCCTATTAGAGCTTCAGAAATTCTTAGAAATTGAAAAAAAAATCTTTCTATATAAACCACATCCTTTTATGGAAAAAATTAATTTGAGTGAGTATAAAAATATTAGAACAATTGATCCTTCTGTTGATATAAATGATTTATTAATAATATCCGATGTTCTAATCACAGATTTTTCGAGTGTATTTTATGATTTTCTTCTCACGTCGCGCCCCATTATCTTTTTTGCTGATGACTTAGATAAATATAGACAAGTACGTGATTTCTATTTTGATTACGAAACTTTTGTTCCAGGTCCTTATGTGACGAGTGGAAGAGATTTAATAAAGATGTTAAAAAATATTGAACTATGGAATTCTAAGTTCTCAGAAAAAAGAAAATTAACGAGAGATAGATTTAATAAATTCGTTGACGGTCGAGCTACAGAAAGACTTTTAAAAATTTTAAATCTATACAGATAGTAGGTATTAGTCTATAATATTTTCCATATTTAAGTCAAATGGTCGAAATTTGGGAGATTTATAAATTAAATTAGTTAATTTTTCATATTCTAAATCATTATCAATATCTAACCAAATAGTATTTGGAAAATCATGATAAGCAACATTATATTGTAATCTTATTGCTAAAAGAACAACATCAGATACTCCAAAATTCTGATTCTCTCGCTCAATTCTAGCCGATAATTCTTTGATTACTTTTGTTTTCATCATAAATACCCCCATATCTAGACGATTATAATCCGGAATTTTTTTCCCTAATTTTACTATGTTGTTATTTTGTCCAAAAACTTTTGTACAATCCTTTAAATCATATATTCCTTTGATTTTCATGGGATCTGTGGCCAATAAAATATCCTCATAATTGCTGTATTTCTTTAATATTGAATAGATATTCTCGGAAAACACGTGATCTGCCATTGATAATATAAAATAGTCCGAAGTTATGTCTCGGGATCCTAGATAAAGACTGTAGCCGTTTTCTCTTTCAGGATTACAATTCTCAATGAAGGATAATTTTGTTGTAAGTAATTCGGTTTTTTTAACAAAATCATTAAATGAACTTAAAATGAGATCCTTCTCTGTATTTTCACCAATTACGATATTAATTTTGTTTATATTTGCTCGCTGCATAGCAATAATAATATAATTTAAAATATTACTTCTTTTCAAAGGTAGCATATATTTTTTGAACTTTTCATCACTAAAATTAAAGC
>JBHLNT010000304.1:0-3794 GCA_048941265.1 Promethearchaeota archaeon | reverse complement strand
GTCTTTTAAAAAATGCTAGAAGTAAATCTTTCTGGGTTAAAACTAAATTCTCCTCTAATTTTAGCTTCAGGGATATTAGGTGTCTCTTTTTCTTCAATGAAAAGAATTTTTGAAGCTGGAGTTGGTGCAGTGACAACAAAATCTATAGGTCCAAAACCGAGAAAAGGTTATAAAAATCCATCAATTATTGAAATATACCCTGGTACTTTCATGAATAGTGTCGGTTTAGGAAATCCTGGGATAGATGAGTTTATTTCAGAAATTAAAGAATTAAAAAAACATAAGATTCCTTTAATCGTGAGTGTTTTTGGAAACAATAATGAGACTTATCTTGATGTAGCAATTAAAGCCAAAGATGCAGGTGCTGATGCTATTGAGATAAATATCTCATGTCCTCATGCGGAGGTATCTTGCATCGGTATTGATAAAAATTTGACCTTGGAAATTGTAAAATTTCTAAAAAGCAAGCTTAATATTCCTCTTTTTGTAAAATTAAATCCTAATGTAACAAATATAGTAGATATTGCTTTAGCAGCTGAGAAAGGTGGTGCAGATGGAGTAGTTGCTATAAATACTTTAGTAGCATTGAAAATTGATATAAATACTAAAAGACCAATCTTATCACATGGAAGTGGTGGGCTTTCTGGGAAGGCAATTCATCCCGTAGCCATAAAAAAAGTATACGATTTATATAAAGTTTTAAAAATTCCAATAATCGGATGTGGAGGGATTGACTCATGGCAAGATGTTGTTGAATTCTTTCTTGTAGGGGCTTCAGCAGTACAAATTGGGACAGCTTTATATAATGGAACTAAAATTATAACTGAGATTAACCAAGGAATAACTGAATATCTTAAAGACAATAATTATAACTCTATTAATGATTTAAAAGGATTAAGTCATCAGTTTAAGACTCAGGAGGTACCCGATTTTGACTGAGAATACAATAAGAACTGTAAGAATCCAGAAAATCATAGATGAATGTAAAGATATTAGGACCCTTTATTTTAACATGAAAGAGGATGATAATCAAAATAATATTGCTCCAAAACCAGGACAATTTGTTATGATATGGATACCAGGTGTGGATGAAATTCCAATGTCTATTTCTTGGTGTGATGATGATGATAATTGGGCGGTTACTGTGAAAAATGTAGGAGAATGCACAGATGCTCTTTATAATTTAAAACCTGGAGTTTATATTGGTGTTAGAGGTCCTTTAGGTAATTATTTTAAACTTCCAACAAATAACTCAAAACACATTTTCTTAATTGGTGGTGGTATTGGTATGGCTCCTCTAAAATTTCTATCAACAGAACTCAAAAAGAAAAATATAAAATACACCGTTATTGAAGGAGTTAAAGTTGAGGATGAGTTGATTTTTAAAGATATATTTAATGAATTAGCATCTGACACATTTTATTGCACCGATGATGGAAGTTTTGGAATTAAAGGTGTATCTTCGGATGTATTTAAAGAAATCTTAAAAGATTATAATAAAAATGATTTATCAAGTATTCGTGTTTATTCATGTGGTCCCGAAATAATGCTCTACAAGTTATTCAAAATTTGTGAAGAAAACGATATTGAGTTTTATGCGAGCCTTGAAAGAATTATGAGGTGTGGATGCGGACTCTGCGGACTGTGCGCATTAGATCCATTAGGCTTACTTGTTTGCAAAGATGGACCGGTTTTTGATTTGAAAACTCTAAAAAAAATTCAAGATTTTGGAAAATTTCAAAGAGATTTTACTGGTAAAAAGATATCATTAGAGTAATTTTTAAGTCTTTTTTATCGGTCGAAGCCCTAATATAGCTTCACTTGTTTTACTACCAATCTTAACAATTCCTAGCATATTAAGCAAGATGTCAAAGTACAAATAAGGCTTTACAGGATTTTCATCATTTTTTAGAATCTCAGCTAATTTAGAATGAAACTCAAAGCTTAACTCCTTAACCCTCTTGTATTGATTTTCAGATATAAACTGATAGTATATCAAGTTTTTCTCGAGTGCCTCCATAAGTACATCAATTATCTCTATCATTGGTAATTCTTCCATAGCTACAGATGTCAGGAGATGACTCTCTGTTGCTTCTAAATAACTATTTATATAGTCTGAAATCATCTTGAGTTTTTTATATTCATAGGAGAATTTAGGTATATTTGCCAGAAGAGGTTCCCAATTATTCTCTTTTATTGCTTTTTTTAAATCAAATTCCTTTTTCTCCAATAGCAAATCAAAATTTTTAGTTAGCTTATAATATTTTCTTTTTATATTGCCAGGTTGTACCTCATCTTCTTTTGTGTAAGATTGAATTAATCCCAATCGAATTAAATCTCTTGTACGACGAGAAAGTTGTGCTTTACTTTTACCTGTATGATAAGACATTTCTTTAAGACTCAATTCCTCATAAATTTTCAGTAATAGGAATAATCTCATGTCTAATTCATTCCTAAAAATATCTATAAACTGTCTTTTGGGATATACTCTCTTAATTACTTTCGCAAAATTATTAAAAAGTTCTACAATTTCTTTTTCTTTTTCTGAAGATATTTCTATGGCTCCGATTAGATTTCTATCAGAGGCTAATTTATTAGCATGTTTAATAGAGATCTCTCTTTTATCTTGAAGATCTGCTTTAGTTCCAATCATTAGAATCGGAATACTCACATGTCTTTTGGTTTTTTTAAATAATTTTAGCCACCATTCTAAATCGACTAGACTAGATTTATCGGTTATATCATAAACAAATATTGCCCCCGCAGCACCTACAGTAAAAGGTTCAAAATAAGGTCTTTGCTTTTTTAATTTACCTTCCCTCTTTGTCTTAGTTATCTTAAGATCTTTAAATTTTTCTACACCCGTAAGTTCCCAAACATGTAATATTAAGTCTTCATCATCTATTTTTAAATTGTTCTGATAGAAACTTACTCCTAAAGTTAATTTAGGGTGAAGACCTAAACTTTTGTTATCAGCTTCCCTAAAATATTTACTTAATAATGTGGATTTTCCTACTCCACTTTCTCCAAAGACACATATTTTATAGATTTGTTGTTTTTTCATTTCTTTATCTCCATTTTTTAATTTTATTAATATCATAAAAAATGTAACGTTTCGGATATATAAATATTATGCAACGCTGGAAATCGCCCCAACTCATCACAAAATCCATTTTTCAAAAATTCACAAAAAACATTAAATAATAAAATATTAACCTAATGCTAAACTATATTATTTGTTAATATAACGCATTTGGAGAAAATCACATAATTTTCTGACTTATTTTATAATGGATTCTTTAGATATGTCTAATCAAGAGAAAGTTAAACAAATTTCAAAAGAGATAATAGATTATTTAATCAGAAATCCGAAAACACTACGTAAAAAAATTACTACTATTAAAGGTAGAATTGGAAAAAAGTACAAATTTGATAAAGTTATAAAAAATGCAATTATCTTATCCTATGCAACAGAAGAAGAAAAAGAAATTATAACTCAAATCCTTAAAAGGAGAAAAACTAGGACTCTTTCTGGAGTATCCGTTATAGCAATTATGACTAAACCTCTCCCTTGCCCTGGATCCTGTATATATTGCCCAGGAGTAAATTCTCAACCGGGACAAAAGGTAGCACAGTCCTACACGGGACAAGAACCAGCAGCTATGAGATCCATTCATAATAATTATGATCCTTACTTACAGGTTCAAAGTAGAATTAAGGATTTAGAATCTATAGGCCATAAAGTTGATAAAATTGAATTAATCATTATGGGAGGAACATTTTTCTCAAGTAAT
>JBHLNT010000303.1:0-3799 GCA_048941265.1 Promethearchaeota archaeon | reverse complement strand
ATATCCAATTATTTGTTTTACAGACTTTATTACAATATTCCATCATTCCTTCTTTAGTTTTCATATCCATCTTAATTCCCTCCAGATTTCATTAATTCTTCATATTTGCCGGGATTATACCCTACTACAACTTCATCATCACAGATCATAAATGGATATGAGATTCGAGAGTTGTACTTATTTATTAAGTAATCCATTATTTTTGATTTATCTTCATAATTTATTCTATCAACATCGACATACCTATATTTAAAATCACGTTCATTTAACCATGCTTTGCATTTCTTACACCACATACAAGTGGATAATGTTAAAATTGTAATATCTCTACTTTTCTTGGAACCTTCAACTGTTTCTGCTAGTTTATTAATAATTTCAGACATACTTTTATTTTCTCCTCATTTTTTAAAAAATTTTTGAATTAAATAGATTTAATATTAAGTTTCCAATTTGGATCGATACAATCAAAAGCTTCTTCTGTGAGTTCTCTAATATCACTATAGCAAGAATCTAATAATATTCCTAAATGTTCAAGTGCTCTCTTATCTCCAATTTTCATAAGACTCTCTATGATAATAAATAACCTCGTTTTATCTTGCTCTTTTTCAGATTTTTCTAATTCTTTTTTCAAATAATCTATTATTATCATCGTAGCTTTTGAATCTCCTATCTCACCCATTGCTTCAATAATTTTATTGATGACAACATCATCTTTTTCAGACTTTAAAGCTCTTGTTAACATATTAGTCGCCCTAGCTTCTCCTAATTGACCAATATTTTGTGCTGCGAATACTCTTTCTTTCCAATCAGTACTATTAAAAAGTGCTTTTATATGCTTATTAAATGCTTCATTTCGAGTTTTTTGATCCATCTTAAGATAAAAATAAGGATAAGAAATAAGAATCTAATCATAATAATTTATTAAAAATTACGAAAAATAAAGATAAATTTAAAGTGAAAATTTATGATTTATTTTTATTTTCAATATTTACCAGATTAATTCTTATCATTGTTTTTGCATAAATTTCTGCTCGTTTTTGTTATAACCATTTCTAATTTTTAGAGATTTTTAATTAAAAAGATAAAATTTTTTTATTATTTTTAGCTATTTTTTAATATGGAAGCAAAGACACCTATAATTATAACAAAAGAAGGATGTCCACATTGTCGCGAATTAAAAGAGTGGTTAAATTCGCATAATGTTAGTTATATTGAACGAGATATAAATGATGAAGAATTTGTACACGAACTACTCCATGATAATAATTTTTTAAAAACATTCTGTGACGATGATGGATGTATTGTGAATACTCCAGTTGTAATACATAAAGGAAAATACTGGTTTAAAGAACTCTGGGGTATCTCGGGTCTTAGAGAAAAACAAGCAAAAAAGCTATTCGGAGTTAAATAGTTTTTTTTCCTTTTTATATACATAATCTAATTTTTAAATTCTCCTAATCTTTTTATTACTTTTCGGATTGTTCTTAGCCCTTCTTCATCTTTTTCGATACCTTCTTTTCCCATATCTCTACTCCATAGACTAGCACCCAAATTAGCCCCAAAAGCGCCACCAGAAACTGATAAGATATGATTTTGTTGAAAGAAATCTAAAATACTACGAATGGCAATTTCTTGTCCTCCGTTTCTATCTCCCCCCACAGCCAATGCCGCTCCAATTTTATCTTTAAACACATTAGGATTTTTTGCATCTAATGCACGAACTCGATCTATTACTGTTTTCAATTGACCTGATAAATTACCCTGGAAAACTGGAGTTCCAAAAAGAAGAAATTTAGCTGATTCTAATTTATTATAGAGTTCTTCCATATCATCTTTATTAATGCATCCTTTTTTCTCTCGAATACAATAATCGCAATGTAGGCAAAACTTAATTTCTTTATTCCTAACAGTCCAAAATTCTGTTTCAAATCCAAACTTTTCAGCAGCATAATTTAAAGCGTATTGGACGGCATATTCAGTTCCCTGTTTTCTTGGGCTTCCACATATTCCAAGTAATAAATTCTTCTTTTCCACCATAATAATGCATTTAACTTGTTTTTATTAATAATTAATCATTATGTATAAAAATAAAGTTTTAAAATCTTAAACATTAATATTTCAAGATGGCTGCAGATAAACCAAGCTTAGCAAGAATAAAGATTAAATTTCCCAAAGAGATATGGATATCTGAAATTTTTAAAAATTTCCCTGATATTAAAATGGAAATTTCACATTTTCTTCCCTATGATCTTGAAAAATCTATTGGTAATAGTGTAATTGAGATAATGCATTATAATATTGATTCTATTATTAAACAAATTCGAAATCATCCCTCAGTTTTTGAGCTAAGTGTTTTAGAAAAGGAAGAGAATAAAGTTAAATTTAATATTAAAACAAAAGATCCCTATTTATTGTATGCTATTATAAAATGTGGTGTCCTTGTGGACTTTCCAGTAAGAGTTGAAGAAGGGTTTGCATATTGGAGATTGATAGCAAGTAGAGAACGAATAGATCAACTATTAACCCTGTTTGAGCAAAAAAGTATTAATTTTGAATTGCTTAGGATTGGTCTTTCCCCTTATATTATTGAAGATGATAAAAATAAATTAACTTTTGATGAATTGAATATTTTAAATGAAGCTATTTCTTCAGGATTTTTTGAAATTCCCCGAAAGATTTCATTAGAAGAATTGGCTAACCAAATAGGGAAATCTAAGGCAGCATTATCTGTAATGCTAAGAAAAATCATTAAAAAAAAAGTTCTACTTAAAAAGTAATAGTAATTTTAGAAAAATTATATCCATTCTTCTTTTAAAATGTTTCCTTGAATCCCCACAACCACATACTTTATAGGAACCTTTCGTTTTGTTTGCTTAACACCTTCTTGAGCTAAGGCTAATAATCCTCCACAGCATGGTACTTCCATAATAGCAACTGTAAGGGTGTTAATTTTGGCGTCATCTATTAAAGATTTAATTTTGTCAATGTAAATCTCTTTTCCTTGATCAAGCTTAGGACAGGCAATAGCAATGGATTTATGTCTTAAGAAATCTCTATGAAAATCCCCATATGAAAACCCTACACAGTCAGCTGAAAGGAGGACATCTGCGCCTTGATAATATGGAGCTCGTGGATTTATTAAGTGCATTTGTACTGGCCACTGTCGTAGAGCTGAAGGTATCTTTCCTGCAACTTCTGTTTGTGTTTCGGGTTCGTCAAAAACCATGGTTTGAGCAGAAGGACAACTACATTGGTGAGTATGTTCAGTAGCAACTTGCTTTATTTGTTGAGTTTCAGTATGTTCGTTATGTTTCAAAGATTCTAAATGTTTTTCAACAGCTTCCTCATCAAACTCTAAAGCTTCTCTTTCGATTATCTCAAGCGCGCCCTCTGGACAACCAGAAATACATGCACCAAGACCATCGCAGAATATTTCATTTACAACCCTAGCTTTTCCATTGATTATTTTTAAAGCTCCTTCTGCACAATCAACTACACAATTTCCGCATCCTGTACAAAGATCTTCATCGATCTTAATTATTTTTCTTTTTACTATTTTAAGTTGTTTTGCTTCAGTCATGATTAAATCAAATGGAAGTGGTTATATATTCTTAATTTCGAACATGTTCAAATCAAATTCATGAATGAATTTAAGGTAAATATTATTTTAAAAATAAAAATCAAGACTTTCAAAACGTCTCTAATTGTTAATCTCTATCTCGGATAAAAAATCCAAAAGGATTTTTCTTTAATTGGGCTTGATATGGGATAGTTGGAGATCTCCAAGAAGCCATTCCAC
>JBHLNT010000093.1:0-15888 GCA_048941265.1 Promethearchaeota archaeon | reverse complement strand
GAGTTAAAAGACCAAAAACCTATATTAACTGACAAAGTGCAATATATAGTTCCATTATTACATTTAATATCAAAAGTATGTGGCGGTACTGAATATGATAAAGATAATATAGCGATTTATCAAAAAATTGTAGGATTGAATAATGGTGAATTTAATGTTTGGAATGGAGCTGAAAATTTACAAGGGATTCCCATTAAGATTTTCCAAGCAATTGATAAAATAAGGAATAAAAACTATTCCATTATCCCTGGATATGATGGAGTATATGGAAAATTAGAACTTAAAAATAATAGTGAATTAAGACATTTCTAAGTCTTTAATATTCAATTTTAATTTTAATTGTGAAGCCAATTCAGCAAATTTAGTGAATTTTTCTTGTTTTACATTTAATGGATTTTCTATATTTAAGATATTTGAAAACTTTCCACCATAATATGTTTTAATTATTTCTGAAAAATCATATCTTACATTTTTATTATTTCTTGAACGTAGAATTTCAGTGGATTCAAATTCATCAGTTCGAATTTTAATAATTTCATTAGAATATTTAAAAAATTGAGTATTTCGGAGTTGCTTCAAATCAAATATTTTGGTACTGCCAATTTTTTTTTCTTTTAGGATTTCTTTTATATATTTATGTAATTCAGTTAAAAATTTTGATTTGAATACATTTAGATTTACTTTTTGAACCAATAATTTTTCCAATATTTCTGAGTATGATAGTTCTAGTCCCAGAGTTTCATTTTGTAAATTAAGTAACATTAAAATTTGATTTATTTTATTTTTAGGATCAGATTTTAATTCTTCAAAAATATAATCTTTTTCTTTTTTTATAAAATTAAAGAGAAATTCTCTAAAATTTTTAATAAATTGTTTATAGTTTGGAATAAAAGTCTTATTTGGATTATTAACCGCGATTTCATTTGCTTTAAATGGGCTTATATCCTTATTTAATACAGCCTTTACAAGGGATAAAGGATAGTATCCCTCAACAAAACTCATGCCTTTTGAAACACTATTTATGGCATCTTTAAAAGAACATTTAGTAATCACATTGACAGTTTTTATTATGTTCCCTTCGATTTTCACTGGAGATTTCTGGCAGTAACATAAATCAAAAGGTTTTAAATCGTGAAATAATGGATTATGTTGGTCTGGGATTGAAATTTGAGAACCATAAGCATTCACTATACTCCCTTGTCTTGGTTTGTTTGCTAAATCCCATTCTATTATAATAACATCATTAATATTTGAGTAGTGTTGATCAATATCATAGTTATAATTAATATTTTCTCTCAAAAGAGAGAATCCATCTATCGGATTAATCTCATAATCTTCAAGTTCGCCCCAAAATTGTTTTTTGTAGTAAAATATATCTGGATGTGAACTAAGATCATCGGAAAATAAATGTTTAATAATAAAGTAATTAATTCCAATATCTGTAGATTTTATAGTAGATTCATTTATTCCATAAAATCCAATTGATTTAATAATATATGAATAAACAGGATTATTAAGATTCTCTTCATCATGTCTTACAATATAAGTATTTCTCTTTTTCCTAAATTCTCCTCGGGAGGTTATAATATTATATTTTTCCATTAAAAGTTTCAGGAAGGAGAATTTTTTTAAATATACCTTTTTCTCTAATTCTTTAATTTCTTCCTTGTATTTTTTATATTCATTATAGAATTTTTCTTTAGGTATATTTATGGTTTCAAATTGCTTCTTCATTATTTTTAATTTATCAATTACCGCTAAATTTTCAATTTCATCAAGAAAATATCGTAAAAATTCAGCTTTAGCGGATTCGAGAGATTCTGGTAGGATTAGCTCTTTAAATAATGGATTTAACTCAGAGAATTTTTCCATATTCTTTTTAATAAAATAAATCGAAAAATATTTTTCATTAAAGTTTAAACTATTAATTAATTTTTTAAATTTTTTAAAGAATTTATTAATAAACGTGAAGTCATAATATTCAGAAATAAAATCTAAAGCCTCGATTACACTTAGTATGTTAAAAAAGGAATAATCGTTAATTGAATTAAGAAAATTCTTAAAACCTTTTTCGATATAATGATCAAATTGTAAAATATAATCATTTAAATCATTTTCAAACCCAGACCTTAAAAATTCAAAAAATTCGAGATAGAGATTATTTTCTATTGCTCTATTTAAATAATTTTCAATAATGTTCTCACATTCATATTGATTTATTATAGCTTTATTAAGATAACTTAAACCCTCAACGCAGTTATTTGTATCAAAACAATTATTTGCTAACAGCAAAAAGTTTTTACTTTTCTTTTTAGACCCGAAATCTTCCGAAGTTAGTGAATAACTTTCAAAATCCTTTGCTATTTCTAACGCTATATGATTTTTAATTAAGAGTAAGAGCTTAACGAAATGAATACAAATTTTTTTTTCTCTTTCAGAATGAATTAAAAAATTAGGGCAATCGTGGAAGATTTCACCCTTTTTCTCATCTATTATCAGATGGAATTCGCGATCATTGTCTAAGATAATGGAATTGATCTTAATTGGATTTTCCTTTAGACAAATAATATTTATTTTATTATTTGGAAAACTTTTTGATTTTAAATAGAGTTTTTCGCCAAATTTTTCTATAAGTACATCTGATAGAGAAATTTTAATCATATTATCTTTAAAATCTCGAATTAATTTAATTTGAAATTTGTTTAAAAAATTATTCAGAGTTTTATACTGTTATTTAAGAAAATTTTTAAAAAAATAAATTTTTTGTTGAAGATCAATAAGTCCAAGGATTATTGGCACATATAATTAATGAAAAGATACAAACACCTTCAATATAATAATAATGAATATGAAATATTTAGAGTACCAATTTATTCCACTCTTTTATATCCAAAAAATTAAAACTTTGAATTAATTATTTCAGAAATTAAATCAGGGAATTCTTCCCAGTTTTTTAAAGTGAGAAGCTGTCCTCCGACAATTTTTACAATTTTTTTTGCATCTTCAATATTAAAAGATGTTTCCGGCACAACTAAAACAAAATCAACTCCCATGGAACGAAAAATTCTTAATTCTTCCATTGCTTGTTTGAGATCGTAAATTTCAGCATCAGTAAAAAGTACATTTAATTTTTCACGAGCACTTGATTTTTCTTTAAACTGACGTCTTGCCCATTCGAGCGCTTTTTGAACTCTCGTACCTCCTCTGGCAGTCACAGACAAGAGTTCATCAGCTAATTCTTCTAAATCTTTATCATCACCTAATTCTTTTAATACATGAGTATCCGATTCAAAGAAGGTTATTCCAAGTTCATCTTTCTGTAAACCATACGCTAACATTGTTGTAGAAATTGCCATTGATGCTAATTTATCTCCCGTCATGCTTCCTGAAATGTCGAGCTCAAAGCATGCACTTCTCTGTCCCTTAGCTGTTTCAAATACAAAAAAATCATCATAATTTATATGATCTACTTTCTTTCCTTTTTCTAAAATGTTATTTATTGTCTCTTCGAGGTCAACATTTTCAAAATCATCCCCTATTGCAAATGGTCGCACAACATTTATGGGGATTGGTCCTGAAATTGTTGTTCCAAGCCGGGCTCGCGAATAATAAATCCCTAAGTCAATAAGCATTTTTTTAGCAAGTTCTTTCACTTTTTCCTTTGCAGTAGGAGATAAATTATTTCTGTGCGTAAACCACTGTTTCAGTAAATTTTCACCACTACCGGCCCCAAGGCATTGTATTAATTTATTTTGGCCCTCTTCTCCTCCGATGAATTGAGCACTTTTTAGGGCATCTTCCAAATTAAAATGACCAAGAGCTCCTAAAGCGTCCCGATTTTCAGAAGCCAAAGCGCTAGAGATCAATTCTTTCATTCGATCTTTATTGATTTGGTCCTTTATTTGATTCATTAAATTATTAAGTCGTTCAAAATCACCGAGATTTTTATCTATCAATTTTTTTAATAATTGATAATCTGGTTCTATTAATTCAAAGATTTCTTCATCACTCATTCCTATGTTTTTTCCTACTTGATTTATATCTTCTTTATCTGGATTTAAACCAATGTTTCTTAAAAATTCCACAGTATTTTTCAATTCATTTGCATTTTCACATGATTCTAAGGATTTTTTAATTATATCGGGAAGATTTTGTTCTAATTTTTGGCTGCAATGCATATTGGCACAAGAATTTGCCAATTGCTGTAATTGATGAGCTAAAGATTTAAATTCTTCAAATTTTCTTTTTTTGCTCATCGCGTCTTTAATCGCGTTTTCAAGTGCCTTATTTATTAAGTTATTCCATGATTTATTAGCAAGCGCGTTTTTAGTCAAATTTTCGAGTGAAAGATTCATAGGAGAATTTTGAGAGAGTTGATCATATTTATCGAGTAGTTGAGCTCTTAAATTGGTGCCAAAATATTGATCTAATGAATTTGAAAGATTAAAATTATGATCAAATGAAGATTGTTCTAGGGATTGTTTTAATACTTTTTCTGGATCGAATTTTGGTGTTTCTCCTAAATTTTTTGCAGCTTGAAATAATTGATCAAGGTTACTTATTTGATTTTGTAGCTCATCTTTCATTTGCTGCATTTGATCTTTAGAAATTGCATTGGTGTCATTTAAATATTTTAATGTTTGGATTAAATCTTCAAAATTATTTGAGTTCATTAATTCTTTTAAATCCTGTGTAATGTCTTGATTATTAAGCGCCTTACTAGTAATTTGTTCCCATGCCCGCTTCGATTGTTCTTGAATTAAATCGTTTAAATTCAATGATTCAGCAGCTTTTAAGTCATCAGGATCTAAAGAATTAATTTTTTGTTCTAATCTCTTTTTAGCCTCGTTAAGTAACTCCTCTAAAGATGATATTTTTTCTTTATATAATTCCGCATCATCAGAAAAAAAATTTAAAGCTGAATTAAATGGTTCTTCTTCCCTTTTTTGATTCAATTCTTCCATAAATTGCTCAATTTTCTGAAGAAAATCCGTATCTATGGATTTAGACATTTCAATTTCATCTATTAATTCTTGAAATTCGTCTAAGGAAGATTTTTCTTCGGGGGTTAAAAAGTCATCATCTAAAATATTATCGGTATTAAAATCTTCTTGAAAGAATGATTTAACTAAATCTTTTTTGTAATTAGGAAATAATATTTCAAAGGCTATTTTTTTGGCAATGTCTTGATTTCCAGGATAAGATGTTACAGTGCTAACTTCTATGAAATCATTTGGAGTTATTGCCCCCTTCCGATAGTATCGAGCTACTATTAAGCGGGGAATTGACATAACTTGCCGCGATGAGGGAATTTGAACAATATCTGGATGATTTCTCATCCTTCTTATAAATTCTACACTATATTCACACGGATTTTCTGGGAATACCCCCATGATAAGATATTTCCTCCGAAAAGACTATCCTCCTAAAGTTTTATTGATAATATTGTCGATAATGTGCTCGACTTTGACACCAGGTTTAGGTTTTATACTACCTAATAAAACATGTTTAGATATATCAGATAAGTACTCATATACGGTTTTTTTGTCCTTAATATCTCCCTTTTCTTCAAGAAACCTTTTCCTACCTAAAAGTTTAGCAATTGCTATACCAGCTCTAATTGATGCTGGTACTTCTATATCAATTTTATTTTTTCTTGTTTCATTAATAATTGAATATATTAGTTCAAGTTCAGATTCTTCAACCATGAAATGCTCCGGTAGATTAATACGGATTATATCCAACTCAGTTGATTTTTCAGGATATGTTAATTTAATCCATACCTTGATTCTATCTTTTAATGCTTCAGATAAGCGGTGTGTACCCGATAATTCCTCCGGATTCATTGCACAAATAAAAAAGAATTCTTGATCTGCTTTTATCCTTCCAAGATGGGGTATACCAATGGATGCCTCCTCTAAAGGTTCTAATAATGTGTTTTGAGAATATTCTGTTGCCCTATTAATCTCGTTAGCTAAAAATGTACCACCCTCTAACATTGCTCTCAGCAATGGACCAGGGCTAAATGCTTCCAATATGAACCCATACTTTAATGTAAGAGCAGGGTCAAACGAACCCATGAAATTTGCCGGTCTAATTGATTCATCCATAGTTAACCAATAAAAACTCGCATTTTTATTCTCTTTTGCTCTTAAACTGGCAAAATAACGGCAAAGAATTGTCTTTCCAACTCCTGGTGGACCTACAAGAGCAGGAAATAAGCCTGTTGCCTCAGCATCTCTCAATAATTCTAGAGCTTTGCCATATTGTCCTGATAAAACAATTTTAATTTCTTCTTCCGTAGCGTCTTTAATCAATTGTTTATTAAATAATTCTCTAAATTTTTGGTCGCTAGAGCTTTTACTCGTGATATCTTCCATTTTTCTTAAGTGAATTTAATATTTACTTTAAGTTTTAGAATTAAATATTACTTAAATTCTTTTAAACTTAAATTTTAAAGGATATGATATAAAATACAACTTTTATCACCTTTTTTTATTAAAAAGCTCTAACTTTTTTTAGACAAAAATAAAAACTCGCTTCTGAGAATTTGATTTCTTTTAAAAATAGCAAGTTGTAACCAAAATTATATTTTAAGGAAGAATAATATTATAGTTAAATAAATTGATTTTATAAGGAATTTTTTTCATATGGCTGAAAAGAGCTTCAATTCCCAGCATCTCAGACCCCATCCTTTTGTAAAATGGGCTGGAGGGAAGAGGCAATTAATTTCACAGATGATAAAGTATTTACCTAAGAATTATAACATGTATATCGAACCTTTTGTAGGAGGAGGAGCTTTATTTTTCTATATATTGCCTGAAAAAGCAATTTTAATTGATATTAATAGTGAATTAGTAAATTGTTATAAAGTTATAAAAAATAATGTAAAAGAATTGATACAATTACTAAAAAATCATAAAAATGAAAAAAATTACTATTATCAAATTCGAGCATTAGATAGAACTCCCAAATCATATAACAAATTATCTGATGTTGAAAAAGCTTCTAGAACTATTTATTTAAATAGATGTTGCTATAATGGTTTATATAGAGTAAATAGTAAAGGGCAATTTAATGTGCCATTTGGCAGATATAAAAATCCTAGATTTTGTGATGAAGAAAATCTCGAAGCAATCAGCAGTGTTTTGAAAAATGTTAATATATTAGAAGGTACATTTGAATTATGCTTAAATTTTGCGGAGAAAGATGATTTTATTTATTTTGATCCTCCTTATGTTCCTATCTCTGACTCTGCTAATTTTACCAGCTATACTAAAGATAATTTTGGGAAGGATGACCAAATAAAGCTGTATAATACGTTTAAAATTCTTGATGAGCATGGATGTAAGATTTTGTTGAGTAATTCATACTCAAATTTTATCTTAGATTTATATAAGGATTATAAAGTTGTTTTGTTAAATGCTAAGAGAGCAATAAATAGCGATTCGACTAAAAGAGGTACTATTAAAGAAGTTTTGGTATTGAATTAATTCATATCAAAAGAATTTAGGTCAATATAACCAGTGATTTTATAAACTCAATAAAGTTTGATTTAAATAATAAAAAAATTAAGAAGTTTTTATATAAATTTTGATGGAAAATTTTTATTTAAATTTCCAGATTATAATTCTATAGAAATTAAATTTTTAATAGGGATTTATATGCAATTAGAACGCATCTCATATTCAAACTATAAAGAACGCACTTCAAAGATGAAAGAAAGAGTGGTCAATCAATCACATGAAATATGCATCGAAAGAGCAAAGTTATTTATGGAATCCTATAAAGCATCAAAAGGAGACCCTCCAATTATCCGATTTGCTAAAGCGATGGAATATTTGCTAACAAATATGACAATTAAAATTTGGGATGACGAATTTATTATTGGCAATCGTACCACGAAGTTGGTCGGGACGCCTTTATATCCTGAAGTTCGTATTGATACAATCGAACAAGATTATAACACTTATGATAGTCGCTTAGTTCAACGACTTTTTTTGTCTAACGAGGATAAAACATATATTGCAGAAGACCTTATTCCCTACTGGAAACTTGAAGAAGATACGGTTCAAGAGAGATTTCAGAAAAAATTAGGATCGGATTTAAGGGATCTTATGGAAAAAGTAGTATTTCTTGTTGATACAGAATTAACTAATGGTATTGGCCATTTTCTTCCGGGTCATGAACCTCTTTTAAAATATGGAATAAATGGGTTAATAAAAAAAGCAGAAAGGAAGATTATTGAATTTTCTGATGACATTTCAAAAAGTACATTTTTACAATCTGTTATTATTATTTGTAATGCGGTAAAGAAATTTATCCAAAGATTTGCACAATTAGCTAAGGATAAAGCAGAAATCGAAGTAAATTCTAAACGTCAATTAGAGCTTCATGAAATTGCTGAAATTTGCGGCAACATTTCTGAAAACCCACCAAAATCATTTAAAGAAGCATTACAGCTGGTTTATTTTAATCAATTAATATGTGGTTTAGAAGATGGCGGTTTTGCTGTAAGCGTTGGACGTTTAGATCAAGTTTTATATCCATATTTCTTAAAAGATAGAAATGAGGGAAAAATTTCAGAAGAGGAAGCTCAATTCCTTGTTGAATGTTTTTATATTAAACTCACGACATTATGGAATTATGTTCTTAGTAAAGGAATTGTTGCTGCTGAGGGACCTCCTATTACGGAAAATTTAACAATAGGTGGTGTTGATCGCAATGGAAAAGATGCAACAAATGAATTATCATATATTATGTTAGATGCTTATACTCACTTGAAGACAGTCCAACCGACTTTTTCTATTCGAATTCATAGTATGACTCCCGATGATTTTTTATATAAAGTTGGTGAATCCATAAAATCAGGAGCCAGTGTTGCTTTATTCAACGATGATATAATGGTTAAAAGTATGGTAAAAATTGGATTTACCCTTGAAGATGCTCGAGAATATGCACCAATTGGGTGTGTTGAACCCCAACATCCATATAAATCTTTTGGGTCAACTAATGCAAATCAAATCAATATTGTAAAATGTTTAGAGTTAGCATTAACGAACGGAATTGATATGGTAACAAGGGTAGATTATGGAGTTAAAAGCAATAAAAAAATTACTTCATATGAAGATCTTTGGGATGCATTTAAAGATCAAACAAGATATTTTATTGAAAATATGGTTTTGACTATGGATGTTCTGGATGCCGCTATTGCTGAACTAAATCCTCAACCATTCTTGTCTGCAACTACAGAAAATTGTTTAGAGAGGGGACTTGATGTAACTCAGGGAGGAGCTCTTTATAATTTTACAGGCGCTCAATTAATAGGTTTAGCAACAGTGGCAGATAGTCTCGCTGTAATAAAAAAGATTGTATTTGAAGATAAGCTCCTTTCATTAGAAGAATTGGTCGAAATGCTTATGAAAAATTATAGGGGCTCGTATCGAGGGAGAAAAGGTAGCGAATGGAGAGAAATTTTCATAAATAAAGTTCCAAAATATGGAAATGATAATGATTATGTTGATCAAATTGCTGTTGATGTTGTAAACTTTTATTGCGATGAAATCTTAAAACATGAAAATTATAGAGGCGGGAAATTTAATCCAGGAATCTTATCAACAGCATTTCATTTAGCATTCGGTATTTTTACTGGTGCATCAGCTGATGGAAGAAAATCTAAAGTCCAATTATCTAACGGAGTTGGTCCTACCAATGGTATGGATAAAAATGGTCCAACTGCAATTCTTAATTCAGTTAAAAAACTCGATCATGGATTAATTACCAATGGAGATTCACTAATTTTGGCATTTCATCCAAATACATTAAAATTAGAAATTTTTCCTTCTCTAATTCGAACCTTTTTTCAAGCAGATGGGGGATTTCATATACAATTTAATGTAATTGGTAAAGATACATTATACGAAGCTCAGAAAAATCCAGATGCATATCGAGGCCTAGTTGTAAGAATTGCAGGATATACTGTTCTCTTTACTGAACTCTCTAAAACAGCCCAAGATGAAATTATTGCCAGAACTTGTTATTAATTATTTTTAGTATTTTTTAATTAATTTAATAAAGTTTAATTTTTGATTTTACTTCACATAGTTAAAAAATTAAAAAAAAAAATTAGATACGATCCCCTTACCAATATACTTTTTAAAAAAGGGCCTGTAGATCAGTGGAAGATCATTGATTTCTGCCTCATAAATCAATCTTAAGCTTGACTCGCATTCAAGAGGCCGCGGGTTCAATTCCCGCCAGGTCCATTTTAATAGTATTTTAGGTATTTGAAAGATGAGAATAATTTTGGAATCATTTTGAACAAGATTATTATATTTAATTAAATAAAATCTAAAAGATATGCTTCATTAACTATGGTTGAATATGATAGACTTTAAGAATTTACCACCTATACATGATCCTAAAAAAATTGAAAAAAAAATATATACATGGTGGGAATCTCAAGGTTATTTCCGTCCTGAAAAACAATTAGAATTGGGATTAGTGGATGAAAATAGTCCACGTTTTTGTATTACACTTCCTCCTCCAAATGTAACAGGAGTTCTTCATTTTGGTCACGCAATTGTATTAACAATCGAGGATCTTATGACTCGATATGAGCGTATGAAACAAAAAGAAACATTATTCCTTCCAGGAACTGATCATGCAGGGATAGCTACACAAAATGTAGTGGAGAGGGAATTAGCTAAGAAAGGGATAGATAGGAAAAAGATAGGGAGAAAAAAATTTATAGAAGAAGTGTGGAATTGGAAAGATCGTTGTCAAGCAACTATTAGAGAGCAATCAAAAGGCATGGGATCTTCATGTGATTGGACACGAGAAAGGTTTACGATGGATGAAGATTACAGTCTAGCAGTAAGAACCGCTTTTGTACAGCTATACAAAAAAGATTTGATTTATAGAGGAAAATATATGGTAAATTGGTGCCCAGGACGGTGTGAATCAGCTATTTCTAATTTAGAGGCTGAAACTGAAGAGCATGAAAGTCATCTATGGTATCTAAAATATCCCATAAAAAGTAAAGATTGGAAAGGACCAAAAGCAGAATGGGCTTCTGGCAAATGGGCAGAAGGAGCAAAAGAATTTATAGAATTGGCAACTACTAGGCCAGAAACATTATTAGGGGACACGGGAGTAGCTATTGCTCCAAAACATCCTAAATATTCAAAATATAAGGGGAACATGGCTGTTTTACCCGTTTTAGGGCGAGAAATTCCTGTGTTTGAAGATTCATATGTAGATCCTGAATTCGGTACTGGAGCCCTAAAAATTACACCTGCTCATGACCCAAATGATTATGAAATAGGCTTGAAAAATAGTTTAGAGTTTATCACAGTCATAGATAAAACGGGTAAAATGATACCGAAGTATTCAGGGAAATATGCAAATATGGATAGATTTGAATGTAGAGAGGAGATTGTTAAAGATTTAAAAAAAGAAGGACTTCTTTCTAAGATCGAACCATATTTACATGCTATAGCTCATTGTCAGAGATGTAATACAATTATTGAACCTAGAATTTCCACTCAATGGTTTGTAAGAACGAGAAACTTAGCTAGAGAAGCTATGGATGCTGTTAAAAGCGGATTAACAATGATGATACCTGAACGTGAAGAATTGAGATTCTTTCAGTGGATGGGGGATATTCGTGACTGGTGTATTAGTCGTCAATTATGGTGGGGGCATCAAATTCCAGTATGGTATTGTTCAAATGGCCATCAAATTTGTGAATTTGAAGCACCAAAAATCTGTCCAATATGTAATGATAATAAATTAAGGCAAGATGAGGATGTGTTAGATACTTGGTTTTCTTCCGGATTATGGCCTTTTGCTACCTTAGGTTGGCCAAATTTAGAGAATAAAGATTACATAAGGTACTATCCTAATGATATAAGGGAAACTGCATATGATATTCTTTTCTTTTGGGTCGCTAGAGAAATGATGCTTGGAATTGAATTAACCAAAAGAACACCTTATAATAAAGTATATTTTCATGGAATTATTAGAGATGAACACGGTCAAAAAATAAGTAAATCTATGGAAAATATTGATCAATATGACCCTCTAAATATTATTGCTCAATACGGGGCTGATCCGCTAAGATTCACTTTTATTTCAAATATTATTCCTAGTAAAGATTTAAATCTTAGTCCGGGAGCTCTTAAAGCATCTAAAAATTTTTGTAATAAGATATGGCAGTCTACAAATTATATTTTAGGAAATCTTGACAAAGCTCAGAAAATAATTCCCTTTTCAGTTGATTATCCAAAAAATAAATTAGGGATATCGGATAAATGGATTGTTTCAATTTTTACTAAAGTATTGAAGAATGTTAATAGATTCTATGAAGAATATGATTATCTTAACGCTGCAAGATCACTTCGCTCATTTATCTGGGATGATTTTTGTGATTGGTATATTGAGGTTTCAAAAATTAGGATATACGATGATAAAGAACAGGATAAAAACACACCTATCGCTATTTTGTTATATATTTTAGAAAATTGTTTGCGTCTTTTACATCCAATAATACCTTTCCTCACTGAAGCATTGTGGCAAAGTTTGCCAGATTCAATTAAGAAAGGTCCAGCTTTAATTGTAGCTAATTGGCCAGAAGTGAACGATTCTTTTATCGATGAGGAAATCGAACAAGATTTTGAGTTAATTAAAAACATAATCCATGATATAAGGCGCGTGAGAAAAGATTTTAATATCAAACCAGGATTAAAAATTCCACTGATTATTCAAACGGGAAATAAAAAAGATTTAATTAAAAAAGCTTCTCCAGCAATAACGTTATTATCTCATATTGATCCTAATAAATTAAAATTTAATGAATCTAATATACCGAAAAATTCAGCTAGAATTATACATCAGGAGGTTGTTGTATATCTTCCATTAGTAGAGATTATCAATATCAAGATAGAAAGAGAGAGATTATTAGAGCAACTTTCAAAACTAATAGAACAAATTCAAAACGTTGAAAAAAAACTAGATGGACCATTTTCTACGCGAGCTCCACCAGAATTAGTGAAATTAGAAGAAGAAAATCTAAAGGAATTGCAGAATAAGAAAAAAACAATTGAAGAACAGATAAATGTTCTTAAATCTTAAATTTTGGAATTAATTATTCGCTGTTTTCATTATTTTCTTTATTATCATCATCAGATATATTATCAAGCCCTAATTGGGAAACCATAAGTCTTTTCATTTCTTCTTTATTTTTTGGTAAGCCAAACATTTCTGCATATTTATCAGTAGTCGTTAATTCTTGAGATCTTCCTTTTTTAACGGCAGAAATTAATTCATTGTCAAGAAGATATTTAACATGCTCATAAGCTCCAGCGCCTCTTAATTTTATAACTAAAGATTTAAGAATTGGCTGTTTTAATGCGATAACCGTCAATGTTCTTAAATATCTTTCAGCAATTGCCCCTCCTTTCGCAAATTTTGAGACTTTTTCGATAAATTCTGTCTTAAGACTCATCTGATAGCTCTCATCTCCAACTCTATTAATTACAAGAGCTGTTGAGCGTTCTAAATAATCGAAGGCAAGTTCATTAATTAATTCTTCAACTTCTTTCTTAGAGATTTCCAATTTTGTATTTAATTCTTCTATGCTCAATGAACTTCCGGCAACATAAAGAGAGGCTTCAATTAAATTTTTATGATAATCTCGCATTTGTCTTATTATTAGTTCCTCATCTGTTTCATCACCTTCTGGAATAGCAATCGCATTGTTTTCTATATTATCTGGCATATCAGTTGTATTTTCAATATTTACTTCAGAATCATCTTTTTGTTCTTCATTAAAATTATTATCATCTACTATTCCATTATCTTCTTTTTCAGAATGATCGTTAATTTCCTCATTAGAATTATCCATATTTTATCTCCATAAACTTTAATATTAATTATTTTTCATCTCAAATTTATTAAAATATCTTTAAATTCATCATCTTGGACTAGCGTTAATCTATTTCCTGTGCTTAAGAACATTAAAGCTAAAAACATTCGAACTAACGCAAATTTTCTTCCAATAGAACTTTCTTCCTCATCTTTTATAATATTTAAAAGATCAAAAAAACTAGAATCTTTATTATTTATATTAATCGTAGCCTTTATTCGATTAAACCAACTATCATGTAATTCTTCAACAGTTTGTTCCTTCCCACTTATATGTTTTAATAATTCTTTAGGCAATTTCGCTTGAGATAATCTTTGTAGGCGTTTATGTTTTTCTTCTTCTTGTCGTAATCTTCTCCTTCTCAATTTTTCTTTTTTTTGCATCGTTTCTATGATCGCAGCTCTCATAGCTTCAAATAATTCATCCTTTGTTGCTATTTGCATTTTAGGACTGATTGGTTGAGGGAGAGTTCTAGGAATTGCTCTTGAATGACGTTGTCTTAATTTTTCGAGTTCTTCCATCTTTTGTATTTGTTCTTCTTCACGAATTATGCTAGAAATTTTGAAATGGTGCAAATTTGCAGCTGTCCTAAGTGCTATTCCAGAGATTTTGTAATTTATAAGCTCTTCTTGAAGCATATGATCAAAAAACCTATCTACTAATGCTGATAAATCATAAAATGCAACTTGTGAATCTTTCGCGAGGTCAAGATCTAATAATACTCGATATTTCGGTTTTTGCCAAAATTTTATTTCAGATTTTTCCCTATGCATAAGAGGTGATTCCTCTTCCTCTTCCTCAAAACCCGCAATTAATTCTTCTTCTAATTCTTCTTCTTTGGTTCTATCTATGAAGTCTGAACTAGATACTACGCTTTTTAATAGCTCAACTATATCTTTCTTTTTAGCTTTTGATGGAATTTTAATATTATTCTTATTACAAAATTCTCTTAAATCTTTGACTGTCCATTTGTTAAAATCTGTTTCTTGATTTGGTTCTTCTTTATCAGAAATACTATCTCACCATTATTCGAAATTTATTTAATTATCTTCCACTTGGGGTGGAATGTCTTCTAATTCTAAAAGTCTTTTTGCTTCTTCTTCTAGATCTACACTAAAAATATCTGTAATGCCTGATTGCTGCATAGAAACTCCATAAATGCGGTCAGCATTCACAATATTCTCTTCTCTATGACTTATTACAAGAAATTGTGCTTGATGTGAGAAATCTTGGATAACTGTACTCACACGATGAACATTCGGCCCATCGAGCGCTGCATCAATCTCATCCATTATATAAAAAGGTGCTGGGTAAAATTCTTGAACGGCAAAAATAAATGACAACGCAACTAGAGTTTTTTCACCTCCACTAAGAATCTCAAGCGAGGAGATCTTTTTACCGCGTGGACGTGCTTCGATACTTACACCCCCTTCGAACGGCTTATCAGGTCTATCAAGAATCATTTTAGCTGACCCCCCTGGAGAGAGTTTCTGGAACACCGCACTAAAAACTCTGTTAATCTCATGGTACGCAGTCATGAAGGTCCTTGTCTTTTCTAGTTCTATCTTATCTATTGCATCTAAAATTGATTTTCTCTCGCGTTGGATTGTCTGTCTACGCATATCTATTTCATCAAACCTCTCTTTTACCGTATCATATTGTTCAATTGCTTTTAAGTTCACAGGTTCTAAGGCTCTCTTCTTATTATTGGCAAGAGCAATATCAGATTGTAATCCTTCTTCCGATAAATCTTCAGTAATAGGGGGTAATGTCCCATAATCTTTAGATCTTTCATATAAGGTTTCTATTTGATCAGCACAAATTATTTTTTTTGATTCATAATTATTCTTTTTAGAGTTTTCCATCGAAAGATCCGATTTTAAGTCAGTAATAATTTTTTGATAATTTTTTTGTTTATTCCATGATTCATCCTTTTCATTTATTAATTTGTCAATTTCTTG
>JBHLNT010000302.1:0-3801 GCA_048941265.1 Promethearchaeota archaeon | reverse complement strand
AAGCAAGAAATAAGCCTGAAAATCATTACGATCTATTAAATGCCCAATTGGATTCTCTTAAATCTATAGGCTTTTCTGAAGTAGAATGCCATTACAAATATGGTGTTTTTGCCATTTATGGGGGAAAAAAACAATAAGCTGCTAATTTATGCGGGGATTTTTCTTAAAATTATAGATTATATTTATTTAAATATTTAGGATTTCCTGGAATTTATCTTCTTAATCTACTTTATTTATAATAGTTGCCGATTATCCATAATTCAATCAGGAATGATAATAGTATGATCCTCTTTTATCCTATCAAGAACATGGGTTTTGATTTCCTCCACACCCAATAGATTTCTTAATTCTTCTATTTGTTGCAAGGCACCGTCATGGTCAAGACATTTGAACATTAAAAATTTATTACATATGCTTAAAGAATTAAATTTTTAATTTTATCCAATATAATCCATATAGGAAAAGATTTTATAAAATTTTTAAATGAAGAGTATAAACTTCTTAATCTATAATAAAATAATTGAATAATTACAGTTTAATATAGAGAAATTTATTAAAAAGAAATATTAGAGTTATTTATCCTTAATTTCAGGTATTATAATACTATGATCTTCTTTAATTCGATCCAAGACAATTTGAGTTTTTACTTCTTCAACACCTGGGAGATTACGCAATTTTTCAATAAGACTCATAGCGTTTAGATGATCTAGACATTTAAACATGGCAAAAATTGGATATTCTCCAGTTATAATATAAGCATACTTTATCTCAGTTATTTTATCGATTTCCACTTTAAGTTGATCTAAGGGCTGAGATGTATTTACCCGTATTGATGCTAGTACCATTTCACGATAATCTAGTTTCTGGCAATCAATAATTGCAGTATATTTTTTAATTAAATGCTTCTCTAAATTCTTAACTCGAACTCTAACAGCTGTTTGACTTTTATGAGTTTTATCCGATAACTCTTTAATAGTTAATTTAGCGTTTTGTTGCAATAATTCAAGAATTTGCTTATCCACCTTATCTAATTGCTCAATGGAAAAATTATTAGTTGTCATCTAATTATACTCCTAGTATTTTTTTCTAATATTCTTAATTTTTACAGTTATTTTTTTGCTACTTTTTAAATAAATTTCAATCTAATTATATTAAGATTTTTATATTTTATAAATTTTTTCACTAAAAAAGTTTATATATGTAGTGTAATTTTCTAGTATTAAGATAGTATTTAGTTAAATAAACTAACTATTCAAATTTAAAAAAATAAAAAAAGTGATTAATATGGCAGATAAAACGTTAGATTATACCGGAATGAAATGTCCTATGCCAGTTTTAAAAACTAAAAAAGAATTGAAAGACTTGACCTCAGGACAAGTATTAGAGGTTATTGCTGATGATGTTGGCGCAAAAAAGGATATTCCTTCACTCCTTAGTAAGACTGGTGATGAATTGGTCGAAATGAAAGAAGAGGGTTCAAATATAATTTTTATAATTAAAAAAGCATGAACTTTTAGGATACTAAGGGTACGAAAACTCATGACGAAATATGTTTTCTTTATCAGCACGGAACCTTATAAATTTGAAGCTATAGATTCAATGTTAAAACTTGGGGAAGCAATAATTAAAAAAGGACATGAGATAAGGGGAATATTTTTCTTTGGGACTGGTGTTTATTCACTCAAAAAAGAAATAAGTTGTGGGACTTCAGTTAGAAATATTCCTGAAAAGTTAGAAAAATTTTGCATTGAGAATAACATTCCAGTGGCTGGCTGTAGTACATGGGTTAGCATGACGGGCTTAAAAGAAGAAGAGTTCATTGAAAATGCTACTGAGGAGGGTTTGGGAGACTTTTCCAACTGGTCAATTGAATCTGATAAATTAATAGTATTTGGTACAGGAACGTGAATTAAATGGTAAATTCAGTCGTTATTATAACGGATCAATCACCGATCGGAAAGAATTCCGCAGTGGAAGCAATTAGAATAGGATCAGGATTTGTAGCTCTTGGTGAGATAATTGATTGTCAAATTGTATTCACAGGAGATGCTGTATATTTTCTTAATAAGAATGCTGATCCCACTGCTCTTGGAATGGATTCAGTATCAGAACCGATAGAGATGGCAGATTTATCTGATTTAGAGTTGTATGTAATTGATACAGCGTTAGAAGATGCGGGATTAAGCTTTAATGATTTAATTGAATATGAGAATCTTAAAATTATAACTATAGATGAATTAACAGAAATAATAGAAAAAGCTGATGTATGTTTTAGATTCTAATGGTGATAAGTGAAGATGGCAGAAAATAAAAACATATTATATTTATTCGGATTTAGTGAAAGGATGGTGAAACATTTAGAGAAGTTGATCCCGCTTCTTAAATCACAGATAAAAAAGGGATCAATAATTAAATTAGTATTTATTCATGACGGTGTTATAAATAGTACTTCTAAGGGTAAGATTCCTGAATCTATTAAAGAGCTGATGAATTTAAATGTTGTTTTATATACCATGATACCTGATGCAAAAGCTCGCGGTATTTCTATTGAACATATTCAAAACAAAATTAAACCAATCAATTATGAAGAACTTGTGGATCTCATTGATACAACGCCAAAAATAATCTCTTGGATGTAATAATTCAGAAAAATTAAATAATTAGTAATTTTTTTACAAACTTCTGGTAATACCAGAACAATGGTTAGCTGAATGCTAACATAAATAAAAATAAGAATAGAAAAAATCAAAAAAATAAAATAAAAGGTGGAAAATATGGTAGAAACGATAAATTTTATTGTAAAAGATAAATCTTTCGAAAAGTTTATGATGATGACTATCCTTGGAACTACCGCTGATGCTATGGACGTAAAAACGAATTTCTTCTTTACGTTTTGGGGATTGAATTTATTAAAGAAAAAATTTAAACCCAAAGTTGCTGGGATGCCTTTTCCTATGAAAGGTTTGGCTGCAAAAATGTTTAGAAAAAAATTAAAGCAGTTTGGTTGGGAAGATCCTTGGGACATGATAAAGGAATCTGTTGCAAACGGCAATATGAAGCTTTTTCCATGTCAAATGACGATGGATTTAATGGGCATAAAGAGAGAAGATTTATTTGATTTTGTAGAAGATCCAGTGGGAGCCGCTACATTTTTGGAAATGAGTGCCGGTGGAAGAATAGTCTCATTATAAATTGTTTTTTTTTTTAATTAATAAATAAAAAGGTGGAAAAAAACGTCTGATGTAAAAGAACCACATAGGGAATATAAAACAGATGATGATTTTGATAAAGAATTTTTTAAAAATATAGAACGTAAATCTAATATTTGGGCTTGTATTCAATGTGGTACATGTACCGCCAGTTGCGAGAGTGGTCGTTGGACGGCATTGAAAACAAGAAATATTATCCGTAGAGTAGTCCTAGGAGATTTGTCTGTATTAAAAGATCCTGATATATGGCTTTGTACAACCTGTTATCAATGTTATGAACGGTGTCCTCGAGATGTACGCCCAACAGATGTTATCATGGAGTTAAGAAATTATGCTACCAAATTAGGGAATATCTCTCCCAATCACAGAGCAGTAGTTGGGTACTTGAAATCCACAGGACATGCAGTTCCAATTAATGACCAGATTAAAAAACAGAGAGTTGAATTAGGCTTAGAAGAACTTCCGCCCACATTGTACAAGTTCAAGGACGAAAAAAATTCTGATTTAAAGAAAATTGAGAAAAAAATGTTTGATTTACCTCCTGTTGAACAGGAGGAGAAAAAATAGGAGGAATATAAAAAATGGTAAAAGA
>JBHLNT010000301.1:3564-3808 GCA_048941265.1 Promethearchaeota archaeon | reverse complement strand
AATCGTGATATGAATCCCGCAGCGATAAAAAAGGGACTTCCCCTCTTTAAATCTTTCTTATAATTAAAATTTTTTAAATTAAAATTATTTTTTAAATTATCAGTTAAATTTCCATTTTTTTTATCTAAATAAATTTTTAAAATCATATTAGCTGCAATAACCAATAAAATTAAACCAAACACTATACTGAGTAATTGATTGCTTATGGGATAAAAATACAAAAAAATCCAGCAAAGTATACTAC
>JBHLNT010000301.1:0-3554 GCA_048941265.1 Promethearchaeota archaeon | reverse complement strand
TTAAATCAGTTCTTCCCTGCTCTAAATATGAGAAAAAGGCAACACCTGAAGCAATTACCATTATAAAGATAGAGGTATCTCTCGCTTCGTCAAACGCCATACCTAAAATTAGCACTAAAAAGCTCACATAGAAAACACCTCCTCCTGAACCTGCCATAGTAGTAAGTGCCCCAAATAAAATACCACATAAAATCAACAGTAAAATAATATTCCACGTAATCTCCATTATATCTGAAAATATAAAACCACTTTAGTAGTTTTCCATTAATTGAAAGAACTCGTTAATATTTCAGAAATTCTGCTTTATTATGGTTTTCGCCGTATAAAGTATTTTAGGGGAAATACTACACTAATAGCTGCTAAACTAATGAATATAATTACTAACTCAGCATTTGGAAAATTTGTATCCTCTTCCCATGGATAATTACCTTGATAATTATTGCTCAAATCATCTAGATAATTATTATAAATAAACTGTTCTATGGTTTTTCCCGTAAGTTCCAAACTTTTTTTTGAAATATGAGAAATATCATCTTTTCTTGTGTGGTGATAAGGCCAATTAGGGTTATCCCAGAAATTTATGATTAAATCTGCTGTTGGCATATCTTCTATAAACGCCAAATGGTCATCTATAACTGAAGAAGTGATGGGAAAAAGAGGAAATTCATTTAAATATCCTAATTGTCTGCCAATTTCAAATAGTTCTTCCAATAATGAAGATGTAGAATATTGCTCATATATAAATTGTAAATCTTTTGAGCCAACCATGTCCAATAAAATCATACATTCAAAATGTTGCTCTTCAGAATCATAAAAGTTATCAATATCATCTACAAATTCTTTTGAACCTTCACACCAATCCCAATCTTTAATTCCATATCCACCCTCGTCTTTCCCTTGATCCTCGGCATCAAAGAATACAAACCAAATTTGACAATTTAAATCACTTTTACATTTGTATAATACGTTTGCAAGTTCGATCATAACGGCAGCTCCACTAGCACCATCATTAGCTCCAGGTATAGGCTCATTAGAAGATTCAGTATCTTTAGTTGCTTTTGCTCTTGAATCATAGTGAGCTCCTATTATTACAATATTCTCCTTGTCCTCGTTAATTTTAAAAAGAATATTTTGACAATTGGTAGAATGCACTCTAAAATCATGAATTATATAAATAATATCATTACTAATATCTTTAAATCTAGAAATGAAATAAGAGACACATTTATTACTGTCCGAACTTCCCGGGATTCTATACCCGATATCGACTTGGTCTTCAACATAATTATAAGCATTATTTCCATTAAACTCTAATTCAATCTTGACATTTTGAAATTTATTATTGTATACGATAATAAAAAAGACGGAAAATAGAGGGATTAAAACCAATATAAACAATGTTAATAATAGGTAGAATTTCTTAATAAATAGCCACCAAATAAAATATACAATATCAATATATTAAATTGTGTGATTTGGATTTTTAAAAAACTGAAAGAATTAAAAATTTTTTTGCTATAGTTTACAATTTATCCAAATTAAAAGAAGTAAAAAGAGTAAAAAAAAGATATATTTTAAAAAGTTTTAGATTGGCTCAAAACCTAAATCTACTCTAGTTTCACCTTTAAGATCAGTTTGTAAGAATGTAGCTTTAACCGGCATACCGACATGAATGGTTTCTGGTTTACTCTCATCTACTCCGACTAATTGTCCCGAAACCATGGGTCCTTCTTGGAGTTTTATAACTGAAAAACAGTATGGCTTATTTCTATCGTAGCCCTTTTCAACAAAGAAGGGTGTACCGACTGTTATACTAGTGAATGCAGCAATTTCTCCTTTACCAGACATTTCAACCCATTCCATTTTTGTAGAATTACAGTCAATGCATAATTTTCTAACCGGAACAAACATAGCACCACAATCTTTGCACTTTGTTCCCATGAGCTTTTTATTTCGTATAAATTCCAAATAACTTTCTATCGTAAATTCTTTTACTTCTTCAGACATTATTCTTTTTCACCTCTATTTTTGATAAATATGAACAACACATGTACCACCTGATCCTCCTAAGTTATGCGTCATAGCTCTTTCAACGTCAAACTTAACTTGTCTGTTTCTCTCAGCTATACCTCTCATTTGTTTAAAGATTTCAACAGCATGAGCTGCTCCTGTAGCTCCTACCGGATGACCTTTAGATTTTAATCCCCCCGAAGTATTAATTGGGAGAACTCCATCTCTTTTCGTCTCTCCATTTTTTAGAGCTTCAACTGCTTTTCCTTTCTCATAGAAACCTAAATCCTCCATTGCAACAATCTCAGCTATAGTAAAGCAGTCATGTACCTCACAGATTTGAATGTCTTTTGGTCCTAACCCAGACATTTTATAGGCTTGACTGGCTGCTTCTTTTGTAGCAATGAAACTTGTTAAATCATTCCTGTCGTGAAGTGATAGGGCAGCACTTCCTTGACCTGTACCAGTTATCCAAATCGGAGTATCGGTAAAGTTTTTTGCAACATCTTCTGCTGCAAGAAATACACATGCAGCTCCATCTGTGATTAGAGAACAATCAAATAATCTCAAGGGAGATGCGATGATAGGATTCGAAGAGCTTTTCAGATAATCGAACTCATCTTTCCAATCAGGTGCACTCTTGCCCTCTTTTTCTAAACGATTAATTTTACTTTGCATCATTTCTTTAATCGACTGCTGCATTTGAGCATAGGGATTTTCTTTTCCATTTTCATGGTTTTTTATTCCCACTCTCATCAAATCTTCTGAAGTAGTTCCGTATTTGTGAAAGTGAGCAGAAGCGACAGCAGCATACAAACCTGGAAAGGTAGCACCAGCAGGGTACTCAAATAAAGAATCGGAAGCGGTAGCTAATACATCGGTTACAAAGGTAGTTGATACTTCTGTCATGCATTCCACACCAGATACTGCAATTACATCATGGATCCCAGAAGCGATTGCAATAACAGCCTGTCTCAAAGCAATGCCACTGCTAGCACAAGCCCCTTCAAACCTAGGAGCAGGTTTAGGAGTTAATCCTACTAAGTTTGCCATTTGAGGTCCTAAATGTCCTTGATGATTAAATAAATCTGAGGAGTAATTTCCAACATAACATGCATCTACATCTTTTGGCTCAATTCCATTATCAACTGTTTTAACTGCCTCTAACCATGCATCTACCCACATATCGGGATTTCTTTTTAAAGGGAAATTTCGTCCAAATTTACACATTCCGGCTCCAATCATAGCGACTTTTCTTGATAATTTTCCCATTTTATCAACCTTTATTTTTATTTTTTTTATATAGTATTGAACTTATTATTTTGAATAGTCGAATCATTTTATTACTTACTCTTTTGTTTTTTCGCACATTTAATATTAATCTTTTTATCTTTCTTTTCATTAATTTAAATTATGTCAGATTTAGAACCTGTTAAATGGGATGATTACAAAGTAGGAGATTCCGCAAAATTCACCAAAAAAATTACCGAAGAAGATGTAATGAAGTTTGCCGAAGTTTCAGGCGACTATAATCCTATTCATGT
>JBHLNT010000092.1:0-15953 GCA_048941265.1 Promethearchaeota archaeon | reverse complement strand
GAAAGGGTAAACTGTAATACATGCATTTGTAGAAATAAGTGTTCAGACTGGCGAAAAGAACACAGAGGACAGAGGGGTTGTTATTTTACCCTCTATAAAACGCTTGAAATGGATGATTTTGAACCTGAATCCTTAGAAGAACATTTTTTCAAATACAATTATGATACGTTAGACAATATTTATGCTGTAGAAGATGATAACGGAAATCATGTTATTATTGGAGATACCCCACTAAATTTCTTACAGCAAGTTGAAACAGTTGTTTTTAACTGTGCTACAACGAAATTATCCGTTGCTCAGAAAATATTCAATCGGGAATTTGATATTGTTATCTTAGATGGGGAAACGCTGGAAAACAGAATATTTCTACTGGAAGACCTAATGACTAAGGTGAAAACTGAAGAAGAACTGGAAAATGCGGAAAATTACTTTCGAGTTTTAAACATCCCAATGAATGATAAAACTTTGATTTATACTAAAAAGGAATTTGAAAGTCATTTCATTGAGAAATTTCCCGAAGTAAAGACGGGTCATTATGGAGACAGCAGAGGTTATAATAAGCACGAAGATTGCGAAAATATCATTGTTTTTGGAAGATTTGGACTCACACCAGCGGTTCAAATGTTGCTGGGATTAAGAGGATATAACATGAAAGAAGTAGAATGGTTTGAAAAGGCAGAAGAACTTCAAGCCATGCATAGAATCCGACCTATAAGGGATAAAAACAAAAGTATCTATCTATTATCAAACTCTCTCAAGGATGTTGTCGATCCAACGGATTTCATTAACTTAAACAGCTTGAAAATGGGCGTTGAAATGCTCGATGGAGACATTGAAAATTTACCTAAAAGTAAGATTTATAAGAAAATCAAGGGTAAGATGAAAGATAAGATTAGAGCAATTGACACTTTGCAAAACACGGGAAAGATAGATGACATGAAGGGAAGGGGCAAGAAACTGCGAATGATCGACTAAATGCCCTACCAATTCTCTTATTTTCCCTTTACTCTTCTTTATATATAGAAGAGGGAAAATAACAGATTAAAATCTTTATTTTCCTTTTTTTTTTAAAAATATTAGCGGAATTTTATAATTAATGAATTTTAATACACTTTTTCTTAAAAAAAATGCCATCAATCCACAGACCAGCTCAGTCACCCCCATCTACAAAAAGAATGCTTTTTGAACAGAAAATCGAAGAAGGGGGGTATGGTTCAGCTCACAGTTATATTACATTAGTCACTTCTAAAATAGACTGATATAATAAATAGCAATAAAAAAAGAAAAAATAATAATATATAGCTGTATTTTAATAAAAACTAAATATTCCGAGATCTACCGTCTAAGATGTTTTTATACGGATTCCATTTGTCATATAAGCGGATGTAATCATCATAGTTGAGCTTTACATAGCATTGGAAATTGACATCGCTGACTTTATGACAGAGTAGGATTTTCCTATCCTCTTTTGGGCATCCCATCTTTTTCCTCTGCGTGTTTAAGGTTCGTCTAAAAGTATGGCATGAAATCCGCTTGTCGATCCCTATTTTCCTAACGCATCTTTGTATATAATTATTAATGCTCCTGCGTCTGTATCTTTGTCGCTGGATGGAAAGGAACAACGCTTTGCATTCACAGTCTTTCAATTCCCGTTCTTTCAGATAGATTGCTAAGTGTTTGGCTAATCCGTTTGAGAAGTAGTAGATCTTCCTTCCTGTCTTCCCTTGAGTTTCAACATATCGTTTATCCACGTTCACATCTTCAATGTCAATGCTGAGAAATTCCCCAACACGCATGCCTGTTTCGGTTAATATTCTTAAAAGAATATAGTAATAATAATTATAGTTTAAATTGTGCTTAAGTATCCGTTTTACTTCTTCTTTAGTCATTACCACATCTTTGTTAGAATCAGCTTCTTTGTGAAGTGGCTTCCAGTTCACGGAATATTTAGGGATAACCACTACCAGATCGTAATATTCCATGCAAAATTGGAGAAATGATCTAAAATAATTCCACTTATTCATTTTACTTACAAGACAGAGGTCTTCTTTATGGTTTAAATAGTCGAAATAATCAATTGCATCACGTTTCTTTATATTAAATACATGATCTTCAAAACCAAAGTATCTTGATTCAAAAAAATAGCCGAGTGCATATTTGCGGGAATATACTGAGTATTTTGAATGCTTATACCTCTGTAAATACCTGTCAATAATTTGCTGATTAGTTATCGTAATGCGAATCTACCTGATGTTGTAATTTTAAATATATTCATATCGGATATGATTTTAAAGACTACATCTTCGGCTAAACCAGTTTCTTCTTCAATTTGTCTAAGTGATAATGAAGTGTGTTTTTCTAATAGTTTTATAATAATTTCTCTTTCTTTTGCTAAGGCGTTTTGTTCGGCGAGCTTATGTAAATTTAAAACCATTTGTCTCATTTCTTCTAATGAATCTTCTCTCTGTGATATGAGTTCTTGAATTTCTTTTGTATTTTTTGCAATCCTTTCAAGTACAATTGGATTTATATTTGAATCATTGCTTGAGATGAATAGTTCAGGGTTTTCTTGTTTGCGAATGTGCGTAAAGATAATCCTCCTAATAAAATCGCTCTGTGTCTTAAAATTTTCCTTTGTCATAAATTCCTCAATCTTTTCCTTTTCTTTCGGACTGACAACGAATTGAATGTATCTGTATTCGTAGCTGCTTTTGGTTGACTTTTGTTTTTCTTTCATATTAATCACATCTTGTTATATCGCACACAAGCTTCGGCATTATTTAAACTCTTTGTGTTTTTAGTGATTTTTGAGATGAAATGGTAAATTTCCTATCCGAAAACAATGGAAAAACCATTAAAATTAGACAATTAGGAGTTGCTCCGGACCAAGCTATCAAGCTTATAACCATCGAAAATTCTAAAGCCAATATAAAAGATATCAAGAATGAAATTCAAAATCAGCTTAAACTCAACCCCCTCTTAGATATTGAAATAATTTTCAACGGAAAATTAATTACTGATGTAAAAACGCTGAAAGAACTCGGTTTTAATCTTAAAAAGGATATCATTACTGTAATCTCCAAACACCTAGGCGAAGGAGGCGAACTTGGAGTTATTGCTTATGAGATAAATTCAATATTTGATTATAGATATGGAATTACCAACTTTTTCAGAGAAATAACAGGAGATAGAAATTATTGGAGTAATTCAGAAAATGGCTTTATAAACAGATTCCAGGATGCAAATGATGTAGGTAAACTCAATCTAATCCTTGAAGTAATGTATCATATTTGTAAGATCGATAGTACTATGGCTAGGAGACTAGGGTTTGATCTAGGTAATATTGAAGGGCAAAAACAACAAGTTATAGATAAAATCACAGATTTACTTATTGAACAAGAATTAATTTCTGATAATTCAAGAGAATTATTTGAAATGTTTAAGGAAATAGCCTTTTTATATTCAGATGCAAATGATGAGAATTTCGTTAGTTTTATTGAATTGAATAACGAGCTTAGAAACGAAGGTTTCAGGAAATTTATAAAAACTGAAGATGGTGCCATACAAAGTGCAACAGATTTTAATATTATGGATATTCTTAAAAATCCCACAGAACTTGGAGTTTATGAATTATCTTACTTAAAAAGTATCGTACTAGATTTCAAAGAGAATTTACCAGGGAAGGTCGGAAAACTTATTGATAATCATTTTAAAAAACTTTTGAAAGAAACGAGAAATCAAGATGGACGAATTGAATTTCAGGATATCTATGATTACCCTGGTGCTCGTGCCCAAATTATAAATCTTATTGGCGATAAGAATTCCAAACAAACCATGATAAATGATTTAAATGAATTTCTTAGGGATAATTTTAATTTTGGGGCTAACGATGATGTCGTCAAACAATTAAAAGATAGAGATAAAGTAACCAATGATAAAATTATGAGAGGATATAGGGGAAATTTGATAGGTGGAAAATTCACTCTAACCTATTTTGAATTTGAAAAACCAGGAGGTTCTGTTAATTTAGGAATTACGGTAACTCGTTCTAGTAAAACTCCCATTCCTGGATTGCGCGTCCCTGATGCAACGAGAATGGGTTTAGTATATATTTATTCGAACTACTATTCAAAAAGATATCCCGTTGAATGGTTGGCTAAAGATCCAGATACAGGAAAAGAATATATCATAAACAGCTTAGAAGAACAGCCCGATGATAGATATTTTAATCCGCTATGTGGAGAGAGAATATCTATTATTAATTTAGAGAACTTGCTGATGGATGATATAGACGCAGGAACCATTGTTCTTACATCAGAGGAGTCTTTTTGTCCTAATTGCAATGAAAATATTAATAAATTTGAGAATAATCTTAGAGAGATGTATCCTGAAATTAGTTTTTATTACATGTTCCTATAGAGTAAAAAAGATTTTTATAATATGTAAGCGTTTTAAGAATAAAATATTCTCGAGATGTAATTTAAATGGAAAGAAATAGAGATTATGTAACTATAAAAGGACACAAGGTATATGTTAATCAAGGTGAATTGCTTCTAAATGATAGGGAGATTAAGACCATTTCCGAAATTGAGGGTTTGGAATCACTTGAGGAATTAAAGGGCTTAAGTCTTCATCACAATCACATTTCAAAAGTACAATGTCTCGATACACTTGTGAATCTTAAAAGTTTATCCTTAAATGATAATATGATAAAAAGAATTAAAGGATTTGAAAACCTTAAAAATTTAGAATATTTGTACTTATATAATAATAAAATTGAGGAGATGACTGGAATTGAAAATCTCTCCAAGCTTAAGTATCTGAGTTTAAATAATAATCAGGTTAAAAATATTAGCGGACTTGAAAATCTTAAAAACTTAACAATTTTAGAACTATCTGGAAATAAAATCGAGGAAATTAAGGGACTTGAAAATCTCAGGAATTTAGAAAAAATATCTTTTAATTATAATCAAATTAAGGAGATCAAGGGACTTGAAAATCTAAATCAATTAGAATTCTTATATTTAAGCCACAATAACATCACACAAATTAAGGGAATCCAACACTTGAAGAAGTTAAGAGAATTACACCTTAGCCATAATCAAATTGAGGAAATCAAGAATATCGAAGATTTAACTAATTTAAGGGAATTTTACTTGAATAATAACCGAATTAAAGAACTCAAGGGATTAAAAACTCTTATTAACCTAAAAGATCTTAGAATTGGAAATAATAGTATTAAAAAGATTCAAGGGCTTGAATCTCAGAATCTCTTAGAATTTTTATACTTGCATTATAATCAAATTAATGAAATAAGTGGGCTTGAAACGCTATCAGAGCTCAATTCTTTATTATTAGTTGGGAATAATATTTCAGAGATTGGTAAATTAGATAAGTGTGTAAAACTAGTTTCTTTAGATCTTGGAGAAAATGAAATTAATGAAATCAAGGGTTTAAACGCACTTTCTAACCTAAAATATTTAATTCTTGACCATAACAAGATAAAAGAGATAAAAGGATTAGAGAATTTAAAGGATTTAGAAAAATTAGATCTCACCCATAATCAAATCAAGGAAATTTCTGGTTTAGAAGCCCTTCACAATCTTGAGGAAATTTATTTATGTGGAAACCTCATTACAAGCACTAAGGGTTTGGAGGTACTTGAAAGTATTCAATATATTGTGTTGAGAAAAGATTTTTATAATGATCCCCTAATTCCAAAAGAAGAGTTAGAACCTTATGAAAAATACTTTTATTTAAATCCAGATTTGGAGAATGAAGAGGATAGATTAAAATGGTGGCGTCACTATTATGATTTATAATTTTTTAGCAGATTTCAATTCTTTCAATACTCATTTTTTGATGAATCCTGAATAAATATTAAATTTTTAATAATAATTCACTCTTTTCTATATTTATTCTATATTTCCCTCCCCGCCGTGCTTGCTTGCTCTGTGATTCTTGCCTGTATTCTTTAGATTTATTTGAACAATATTATCCACAAATAAAGATACCTAGAGTAATTAATGTACGAGAAGTATAAACAGTTTTTTTTAATAAAAATAATAGGTTCTTAATAGATTATTGATTACTAAGCTACATATAGAGATGGTAAAAATGAAAAATTTTATGAATATTTTATTAAATGAAAGGGATTATGAAATTCTGAAAATTTTGGAAAAAAAAATTGGAAGAAATATTGTCTTATTAAAAAAGAATGAATTTCAGAATCCAAATGATTTATATTTATATGAAATTGAATCTGGAAAGGATGAAAGAGAAATAGAATTTGAAATCATAGGTCAAGGGCTTCTAAATGGAATAAATGTTAGAGACGGGAGAATAAAACATTTAGTTTTAGTATCTCTTGAATTAAACCGCTTTATTGATGAAATCCTTGAATTAAAAGATCTTACTGTCTTAGATATATCCGGAAATCAAATTGATATTATCCCCCAAGATATATCCAAATTTAAAAATTTAAAAGCATTAATTTTAGAACGTAATAAATTAGAATTCCTACCAGAATCAATAAATCAATTAGAAAATCTCCAATACTTAGATCTATCTTATAATAATTTAAAAAAAATCCCTGAATCAATTGGCAATTTGAAAGCTTTAAAAAAATTAAATTTGATGTATAACAATTTAAACGACTTACCTTCTTCAATTTGGAACTTAGAAAACCTAGAAGTGTTTAATATTTCTTATAATAATATCGAGTTAATTCATGATTCAATAGGAAATTTGAAGAACTTACAGAAATTTAATTTTGGATATAATAAAATATCTAACTTACCCTTAACTTTGAAGAATCTAAAAAAATTAAAACTTTTAGAATTCAATCCTGAGTTAAAGAAGAAATTTTCTGCCGAAGTAATTCAAATGCTTAATGAGTTTGAAAGGTCCGTGGGATTTTTTTATTACTAATTACATCTTATCTTTCCATTACCTCCCTCCCACCGTGCTTGCCTCCAACTGAAAAATATTAATTTATCTTATCTGTTGTATTATTTAAAACAATATAATAATAACTAGAGATGAAAAATTGAAAAAATTACATCCAGAATTTGAAGAACCTGTTAGGGAACGCATTTTCAGTTTCATTGAGCGTTTTATCGATAATATTGAAGAAAATCCAACTAAAAATCAAGAGGATATTATCAATGATTTCATTAAGCAATATTATAATAAAAGGATAGTAGTAGATCATTTCTTTTCAGATGAGTTTTTAAATTATATCAAAAATAAAATAATAATCCCATTATTAGATAACAACCAAGAATATTTTAATATCAATGAAGATACTAAAGGAAAAATAGTAATTTGTTGTTTAGATCTATTCCTTGAAAAATACTTTCAATATAGAGAAATGGAAATTGATTTTTAGATTTTTAAAATTTAAGTATATGCTAATTTAAAATACTCCTTTATTTTAATTTATGGACACCCTCCCACTATGCTTTCCTTTTTCTGATTCTTCTAAGGGATTTCTTGGTTCCAATCAGATATTAGAACAATAATAGTAATTTTTAGAACCAGCTAAAAAAATCAAATTAAGATATTGTCGAATAGCATTAATCCCTACATTAATGATATCCAATGCATTAACATTCGTTTGGTAAGTAAAACCAATTTTCGATTTAAAAAGAGCATTAAAAATCTTAAATTCAAAACTTTCAGTTGTTACCTCAGTCAATCTTTCATTACCTACAAAATCTTCTATTATTTTTTGTTCTAAATCGATTTCCTTAATTTTAGATTTAAAGGTATTAAGATAATAAGCACTCATTACAATGAAATTAGCTTCATTACCCGTGTCGATTAGGACCATACTTAATTCAGTCTTAAATTTGCGACCTGAATCAATTTCAATCAATTCAGATATGAAATTTGTAAAATTCTTCCAATTATCTTCGATTTTTATATTTAATGTATTTATAGGAAGCCGTAATTTTTTATTAAATTCCAAAGAACTTTCTTTTAACTTATCAATATCAATTTCCATTCTTTAATTAACCTTAACTATCAAAGTAAATAATATCTTCTTGATCAATAACATTTTTTTCAAAGAGCATATCTATTTGTTTAAGAAGTTCTTTTTCAATTTTAGAATGAGCAATTAACACAAATTCTCCATTCTTTTTGATATATGCAATCAGTTCTTTAGGGTAGTTTTTTCTTTGGTTTTCAACCCATTTTTCACGATCATAAAAATTTTTAAAGTGCTGCTGATCTTTGATCATTGGCTCCAAATTAATTTTTGAAGTCTTTTCAAGTACTTCATTTTCCTGAGAATCATTAGTTTCATCAATTCCTAAATGTGATAATTTTATAAGATTTTCGATTGATGTTTGAATCCTAATCAATGGTTCAAGAAATGAATTTATTTCTATTAACGGTTCTAATTGCCTCTGCATTTCAAGCATAGGTCTTAGCGATCTCTGTATCTCTATTAAAGGTTCTAAAGCACATTGTATCTGTAGTAATGGTTTTAGGATCGCATTTATATTGTACATGGATGTTATGATTGGTTCCAAATTACTTGTAAATTCTTTATAGTCAAATGAGGCAGTAGTAGGTATTGGATCTTCTCTTATACCACTAGTTTCTAATTCAAAGGAAAGAGTCGTTGATGAAGTATTATTCTGATATTGAAAATCTTTTCGAGTCGATGTACTCGACTCGTGCTTAACAATTAGAGGATTGGGTTTCTGGTTTGTTGCAATTAGAGGTTCGTCAAATTGGCAGATATCCATTTATTTCACCAACTTTTCAAAAATCTTTTGTACTATATTATTTAATCTTTCTTGGAACTTTATTAATTCTTGATAATCTTTAACTCTTTTAAGAATTTTTAAAATAATTCTCTTATTTGGACTAGTTTGATTAGGGATTATTTCAAAATTAAATCGCTCGTCACTTTCTTTTGATACTAGTTCGTCTGAAAATCTAATATAATTTACATTTAAATTTGGAAGATCTTCTAGGTTTTCAAAAATATTTGAAGAAAATTTATTAAATATCTCAACAGGGGTCTTATCTTCTGCGTCTAATAATAATATTATATTTGTAAGAATTTCATAAAAAGTAAATGTTGAATCTAATTCAAAACCTAAATCTGGTAAATTTCTCATTAATTTAATAAAGAATTCTACTACCTTTTTTGGATCATTACCAATAACATTTAATGCGTTAGCAGTAAGATTCATTTGAAGGGTTAATTTTTCTTTAGGATTTGATAAGATATTAAGAATGGGTAAAAAAGGCTGATCTCCTCTAGGAATATCAGAATATAATTCAAAACCTTTATCCTTATTAGTTACGTAGTACTCATATAATTTTGCTAGTAAATGAGCTTTATCGACATAGTAAATGAATTTAGATCCAATGTGGAATGGTTCATAAGATTCAATTTTCATTATTATTCACAAGTAGAATTTATTTTCAATATATAAAAAATGATTCAAAAATATGTATTTTATCTTTTTATCAAATAACAGTAACTAGATTAGAATAATGAACCAAGCCCTCTAGTTTAAAATGGCGTTTTCAAGTTAAGAAAAAAAAAAAGAATGGAAAATATCACATCTAGGGTATTTTTTAATGATAACAATTTTTTTAATTTTTTGTATGAGTAATGATTTTTTGTTGAAAAAATGAAATGTTATTCCCGCAATTTTTTTTTAATTTTTTTGTTTTAAAACGCCATTTACATTTCTTGGTTTTCTTCACTAATTCCATGATAAGATGGGAGGATCACTACTTTAATTGATCTAATCTATTGCTGATTTCATTGGCGATGGATTGAAAATCGCACATAACTATCTTTCTTCTTTGCCTAATTTCATTTATGTCTCGATAGACCTTTCGGGCGGCGCTACATTTATATTCGGGGAGTTTTTGTGATATATAATATGCCAACTCATCAAGATCTCTAATTTTTAACCATCGGTTGGCTTGGGCTTTTTCATTGTACATTTTTAGCGCGTTCCTATCAATGATATCTAATCTTTCGCTCGTTTTGGGCAAATTAATTTCTAGAAAAGTTGAAAAAGCTTGGGGAAGCGGTCCGAGTTCAAGTTCAATTTGTTGTCTAGCTTCAATAAAATTAAGGGCTAAATTATTAATTTGAAATGCGAATTTTTCCACGATTTCATTCTGATATTTTTTAATGTTCATTTCGGGATACCATTTCTTGAATATCGAAATCAAATTACCCCTTATTTTGTACCTCAAATCGCAATGCTTGTGAGTTAAATCACCTCTTAGGACTTGTTTAAAGGTAATCATTAGAGGGCTGTAAATTTGACGGTCCGGCGTTTGATACCATATTATGAATCGGTCGCGTGCCGTTTCGACAAAAAAGTTGACTTTACATGACTTAAAAAATACATCTAAATTCATAGTCATCATAAATCTGAATTCTGGATTTAAATCAATACTCATTTCTTCCTTATTTGACTCTGGTTCAGTCATATTTGTTCTTCACCTTATACCTCTCTAAATTCTATATTAAAGAGCATTTGCTCACTTATTTCGTATCCTCAAATTTTTTCCATACATTTGAAACATTATCAGCACAAAAAGTTAGCATTCACTCAAATAATAATCTTTTATATAACAATGTTTTTTTCTTAATTTCATTAAGAGATATATTTTTGATAACATTATAATAAACAAAAAAAAAGATTATTAAAAATCTTCGCAATCAAGATCGGGTTAATATTGCTAAATAAAACCAATTTTCCGTGCTTTATGTAAACGTGAAAATTCAAAAAGAACATTTTTTTCGTGAAACTCCTATCATCCGAAATTAATATTATAAGAAGTTGTCCCTACAATGTACGCACAAAAATAAATTCACTTTTTGAGAGATTAAGTACGCTCTTTGACACTACGAGTTAAAATACTACTTGAGTTTTGTTAATTCTATATAGAGATCAACAGATTTCTCTTGAAGTACTGTTTTCGTACGGCAATTAAGATTTACACTACATTCAATTTTCGTGAATCAATAGACCAATTCTCAAAAGATTTACATTTCCGTTCAGTTTTATCAAAAAGGATTCATTAGATTATTTACTTTGTAAAAGGAAAGCATTATGCAATCATAATTAAAATTAGTTACATGGCTTGTGTAGTACAAAAAGTTAAATACATTAGTTTGTACTATTAATAAAATTAATAGATTTTATCATAACTACAATCGAACAAAGAAAAAATAAAAATCGGAGAAAGGAATAATGGAATATTTAAAGCAGTTAAATGATTTAAAAATTGAAAATGGCATTTTCATCCCCATTTCTAGTGGAATTAAATATAGCTTCCATCTTCTAGATATTAATCAACCACCAATGCTTATAGAAAAAACTTATGATGGCAAACTAACAGGTGCAAGATGGCAATTTGCCATTGAATTCATGGACTTCGAGATTACGACTAGAACAATATTATATTATATTAAGATGACAAATGAAAAGAACCATGGAAGAATTCCCTCGATTAAAGGTGATAATATTTGTTTTTTGGAATTAGGTAATAAAGCATCACAGAAATTTGCCCAATTCTTAGTGTCTAATTTCGAAAATTTAAATACACATAAGTTTACTATGGAAAAGCTGGGAGGAGATTTCAGTACAGATTACAAATTTGAGTTGAGGGATTAATAGACATTTTAGATTACACTTCGATGAGCAACGAAGAGAAAAAAAACTTTAGAAAATGGTTTGATCAGAAACGTTTAAAGCGAGCTAAATTATTGGTTCAATTGAAAAAAGATAACTTACAGAGGAAGAGGCTACAAAAAGACCTAATTAAAGCATGGAAGATAATTAAGCAGTCTAAAACTCATTTTATTGATGAATATTTCGATAATCCCCAAACCTGACGGTTATAATTTGATCGAAAAATTAAATAGAATCCTCCAACGCTCCTAATTTTTTTTATACGGAATTTTATTATATATAATATAATACTAACACGTGCGGAGAATAACTTAATCCAGATAATTGAACTAATATTGTCCTACATTTATCATTGTGGGACTTTCCGGCGCCCTTGAGTAGCGCCGGATACCGGCGCTGTTTGCAAAGAGTGATGTTTCACGAACTGGATTCAAATAAGTTTTTGTAGGGGTTCCATTTATCATAGAGATTAATATAGTCATTGTAATTCAACTTCACATAACAGCTGAAATTCACGTCATTGACCTTATGACATAATAGAATTTTACGGTCTTCACTAGGACATCCCATCAATTTTCTTAATGTATTTAATGTTCTCCTAAAGGTGTGGGTTGAAATCCGCTTATTGATATTTAATCGGTCCGTACAATTGGATAAATAATTATTTATAGAGCGGGGTGAATACCTTTCCTTATATTTTGAGAGAAATAGTGCTTCATTGGGAACATCCTTTAATATTCTCTCTTTTAAATAGATGGTTAAATGCTTCGCTAGTCCTATTGAATAATAATAAACATTCCTTCCCGTTTTTCCTTGGGTTTCTATAAATCTTCTTTTAACGTCTACATCTTGAGTATTAATGCTGAGGAGCTCTCCACGGCGCATCCCCGTTTCTGTTAAAAGACGAACCATGATGTAATATTGGTAATTATGCTGATATGAATGTTCCAAAATTTGTTTTACTTCATCTTTACTCATCACAACATCTTTATTAGAATCAGGTTTTTTATGAATCGGTTTCCACTTTATACTATAATGGGGAATTACAATGATAAAATCATCGTAATACTCCATTACAAATTTTAGAAATGTTCTAAAATAAGTCCATTTATGTTCCTTGGTTACTAAGCAGATTGTGTCCAAGTCATTCAAATAATCAAAGTAATCTATAACATCCTGCTTTTTAATATCAAATACATGACCCTTATAGCCAAAATACCGATCCTGGAAGAAATATTGAAGTGAGTATTTTCTAGACGCTACTGATGGCTTGGAGTGTTTAAACCTATCCAAATAACGATCGATGATTTGTTGATTGGTGACTTTAGTCATCGGAGGGTAAACCTCCCTGTTGTAGTTAATTTAAAAATGTTCATATCGGAAATAATTTTGAAGATTACATCTTTGGGTAATCCAGTTTCTTCTTGAATCATATGTATAGTAAGAGAATTATGTTCTTTTAACAACTGAGTGATAATATTACGTTCTTCCTCTAACGAACCTGCCTCAACGAGTTTATGGATATTTACTACCATTTTTCTCATCTGTTCAAATGCGTCCTCCCGGTCCAGTATGATTTCCTGGTTTTTCAGAGCTTCTCTGATATTTTTTGAGATATCTTCTAAAATAATTGAATTTAAATTGCCATCATTGGTACCATTGATAAGTTCGGGATTCTCTTCTCTTCTGATATAATCAAAAATAAGTCTTCTTAAAAATTCAGAAGTCGTTTTATATCTTTCCTTTTCTGCCATTGATTTTATCAAATTTCTCTCACTTGGAGAAACCGCAAATTGCATGTATACATAATTGTACTTCTCTCCTTTTGTTTTCATTTTCTTCCTCATTTTTTTCCATATAGCTTTTTACGAAATGAACGGGACACAAGTATTTAAATCTCTCTGAAATCCGGTGAAAACGTGAATGGAAGGGTAAATTTCCTATCCGAAAACAATGGAAAAACCATTAATTTTAGAATTGTAGGAGCTTCTCCAGGTCAAGCAATAAGAGCAATCGCCATCGAAAATTCAAAAGCTAGCTTTGAAGACATTAAGGAAGATATTATAAATGAACTTGAACTCAACCAAATTTTAGATTATAAGTTTATTATCAACGGAAAAGTGATACCTAACTCCATGAAAATTGCCGAACTTCGCCTTAAACCTGATGATGTTATTATGGTAATAGGTGAACAAGCAGGTTCTGCCCCCGTATTCAAAAAACAAAGAGTTGAGAAATTGATCAAAGAAGGTCTCACGAAAGAAGAATTATTTAAACTTTTTGATGGAGATGAAGAATTAATTAAAAGATCCTTCCAAACTCACTATGGTGTTAATACTTTTGAAGCCGCTCAGGCGAAAATTTTAAATCGCCCAATATTAGATTCAAAAGAACTAGCAGAATATAATAAAGCTCTAAATTTAGCAGAAGAAAAAGGATTAATATTAATATCCGATGAATTTGAATTTAAACAAGCCTTAAAAAAACTAAAAAATGGAGTTCCAAAAAGATATGCAATTCTAGAATGGAAACATGGTGCTAAAAAGAATGGAGATCCATGCGGGCATGTGTGGGAGAATACACGTCATAATATTGAAAGAAATATAGGGGCGTGTCCGATATGTGATAGTCGATTAGTTAATCAGAAAATTACAAATGCTATTGCTAAATATGTTTTTGATTATTTAGGTTATATTGAAGGTAATTATAAAACAGAACACAGCCTTATAAAAATATTTCCAGAGTTAGAAGGCAGAATCCATCATGCTGTTCATGTTGATGGTTATTTTGAATTAAATATCAAAGATAAAAATGGTAATTATATTAAACTTGCAATAGAATTTCAAGGTCAACAACATGATCCTAAGGAGGAAATAGGATTTGAAGCTTATAAAGCAGTCTCGAGACAATTTAATCTAGAAGCTGGTTCTACTGAATATGAACTGCTTTATAAAAAATGGCAAGAATTATTACGAAGAGATAATTTTAAACGTAATATGTTTAAAGACAAAAATATAGAAGGTTATTATTTAATTGAAGTACCATACAGCAAAGAACCTCATGAAAGACAAAATTATATTATTGCTGAATTTAATAAATTTAAAGAACTAACTGGAATTACAATAGAGACAAAAGATGTACCATATAAAAATTGGAGAAAATTATAATACAAAAAAAAAATGTTAAAAAATAATTTTATTAATAGAATTTGCGTTATCGAAATCATATATAATTAATTGGTGAAAAAATTTGGTATACGGATGGATACATATTATAAATTCAAAAAATGATTTTGAAAAAGTTTGGAATACTATTATGGAACATGAAGATATATATCCTGGTAACTATATAATAATTAACGGTAATCTGCGTTATAGAGATGGTAAGGTATTTGGAAAGGAAGGAGAAATTTTAGCTGCTTTAATTACTATTACTTTTAAAAAAGAGGTGATGGAAAGATTAATTGAATCACAAGAAATAGATCCCTCTAAAACTATTTTAGATACTGAGCTTGATCCTGAAGAATACACAAAAAACGAAGCTGGTGCTATTTTAATAAAAAAAAAAATTAAAGATTTTAAGAGTATTGGAGAATTTAAACCTTATTTATCTAAAATTAAATATCAAGATTTTTAATGAAAAAAAATGGAAGGATAATTAGAAACTATAAAAAAGTTGTAATTTACTCTATTACTTCCCTCCCGCCGTGCTTGCCTCCTTCTGATGGGTTTTTAAAGAATATAGGATTAATTATTCACCAATCTATTATTATCTCTAACAAAAAAACGTCTTCATAATAGGTTTTTTAAAATACTATAATTTAATTATAAAATTGAATATGATACAATGAATAAAATCAGAAATTATAAAAGTACAAAAAACCATTTAAATAGTGATAACTTATGACTACAAATCTAAAAGAAGAAGTCATTGACCTAATAAAAAAGTTACCTGAAGACGCTACTTTAGATGATATCATGTATCATCTTTATGTTAAAAAAAAAATATTAATAGGTCTTCAAGAAGTTGAGCAAGGCAAATCAATTCCTCATGAACAAGTTATGGATAATGTTAAGAAGAGACTAGAAAAATGGTCGAAATAGAATGGGCAGCCATAGCAGAAAACGATTTGCTTGAAATTATTGATTATATTGCTCAAGACTCACCTCAATATGCATCATTATTTTTCGAACAACTGCAAGAAAAAGTTGAAAAATTAAACTCATTTCCAAAAATGGGAAGAAAAGTTCCAGAGCTAGATGATCC
>JBHLNT010000091.1:0-16034 GCA_048941265.1 Promethearchaeota archaeon | reverse complement strand
CGACTTCTTTTACTCTATTGGTGATCGAAGAACGAGCTTCGCTAATTAATAAATTTTTTAATTCTTCATGAGGTTTAGAGACAAAAACCGTTTCATTTCCTGTAATTATTTGTTGAAATCTAGAGATAGGATTCTGAATTGATTCCAATTGATTTGATAATTCAGAATGGTTCATTATATAGTGGGGTGATGTGCCATCTCCACAATAGGCAAGATTGGGGATAATTATATCTCCAATTTGAATATTACTTGAAGTATTTTCAATACCTCCGCAAAAATCAGTTCTTATAATGATTTTAGTCTTACATCTTTTTAAACTCTCGATAGTAATGGAACAATTAGGGCTCCCTACTAATGAGCGAACCACACTTACTTTAATTCCATTTAAGGTTCCATTATAAACTCTACCATAGACTCTTTTATCTTGTAATTTATTGACAATTTTTTTCATGACCATTTTTACTGCTGGCATAATTACAATCTCATTAACATTCGATGGACTAGTTTCTAGAAAAATTCTAACTATTTTCTCATCTACACTTATAAACTTTAAACCCAAATTCAATAATTCATTCTTTATTCGATCCATCATTTTAAATCAAAAAGTTATAATATTTTCAACTTAAATTAATTTTCTAAAAATATAATCAATTCAATTATGTGCATTATACATTTCTTTCTTAATCAAAGATTATCCTATTTAAATTTTTAAGGAAATTTTGTTATATTTTATAAGTCATGCAATAATTAAACAGAAACTTATAATTTTTAATGATTATATTAATTTACTTTTAATTAATAAAATACTTTGTACTTATAAAATACAGAGATTAATAGAGTTTAAAGTGGTATTTTTTAATGGAGAATCGATTCATTGTGGATAACAAAATTACAAATGAATTTGTTGAGACATATACAAAAACAACTTATAGAATTATAGGAAAGGAAAGACATTCTGCAATTAAGCCGTGCCACTGGTTAGAACAGAAGTTGATGACAGGGAGGAAAAATCGCAATTGTTATAAAGGAGTTTTTGGAGTACAAAGTCATCGGTGTTTACAAAATTCACCGTCTCTTCCTTTTTGCAATCATCAATGTGTTTTTTGTTGGAGAGATATTGAGAAAGGGGGGCTTGGAAGTGAATTTCTAGTTGAACCTGATGACCCTGCATATTTGGTTGAAGAAATGATTCGTCATCAACAAGATATTATTAAGAATCATTTACCACTAAGAAGATATCTTGATAATTATGAAGTAATGATTGATATTCTTTATTATATGTTAATTAATAAAGGAGAATTTTGTATAAATTCTATTTCTAATAATATTCATGTTAGCAAGAATAAAATAGAGCGTGCTATGACGCTATTGAAAAATCAGAAATTCATTATTCCCGTGGATAATACCTTACAAAATTTTAGGTTAGATAATGATATAAGCTGTTCTATTGATTCAAGAGAAGAAATCGAGAATTTGATAAAACGAGAGTTAACAACTCCAGATGAAATAATGCAAGCCCATGGTGAAGCTTTACACCCTAACCATGCGGCAATTTCTTTAGATGGTGAACCATTACTATATCCAAAAATATCGGGACTTGTAGAAGAATTTAAGAATCGTCATATGACAACATTTATCGTCACAAATAGTACTTTACCAGAAATAATTAATAAACTGGACCCTCTACCTTCTCAATTATACTTAACTTTACCAGCTCCAAATGAAGAAATATACAAAAAAACTTGTCGTCCAATGATTAAAAATGGCTGGAAAAAAATAATGGAATCCTTAGACATGATTAATTCATTAACCTGCAGAACTTTAGTAAGATTGACCGCAGTAAGAAATTTAAATATAAATGAGAAATTTATTAAAGACTATGTAAAAATTATAGAAAGAGTTAATCCTAATTTTTTCGAAATTAAAGGATTTACTTTGCAGGCGAAGGCACTTTCAATTAAAGAAAGATTAAAAAGCGATTTACCAATTCAACAATATTTTCCAGACTATGAATATTTGAATAAAATTGCCATCATGTTTGAAGAATTAGGAAATTTTCCATTAATATATACAAATGAACCAAGTAGAGATTTTTTATTTGCAGTAAATTGGGAGAAAGAAAAGAATCCTATAATTAGAAAACCATAATAAGAGGATATTAACACTTTTAAATAAAAAAGGGACCTAATTTTTATCCATATAGAAATTTATACTATCTTAATCAAAAAATTAAGATATGATTAAATATTTCTATTGATAATCATGGACGTGGTTTGCTTCGATCTTGAAGGAGTTTTTACACCTGAAATATGGATAAGTGTAGCTGAGGCTACCGGTATCGATGAGCTTAAGATTACAACCAGAGATGAACCAGATTACGATAAACTCATGAAAACAAGATTAGAAATCCTTAAAAAAAAAGGTATAACAGTTGGAACTATTCAGAAAATTATAGCTAAAATGGAATTACTGCCTGGTGCAAAAGAATTTATGACTTGGGTGCGATCAGTAGCTCAAATAGTCGTAATTACGGATAATTATAAAGATTTTCTTAACCCCTTATTAAAAAAATTGGATTATCCTATGTGTTTTCACCACGATCTTGAAATTGATAAAAATGGTATCATTACAGACTATCATCTAACAACTAATAACATGAAAAAAAAAGTAGTACAAGCTTTTAAAAGTATGAATTGTATGGTTATTGCGTGTGGAGATTCTTATAATGACATTGATATGTTAAAAGAAGCAGATTACGGTATTTTATTCAAACCTCCTCAAAATATTATGGATGACTTTCCCGAATTCCCTGTTGTTTACGATTATAATAATTTTAAAAAAACTTTATCTAATCACTTAGGCATTTCTAAGTGAATTTTTAATTATCTCTTGATTTTTTAAGATAATGCTAAGATTTTAAAAAAATTCTCATAAAGTCCTCTCCATTTTGAATCAATCCATATTCACCATTTTCTCCGGCCTTTTCCGAATATTTTTGAGGCTTTTTTGCCTTTGAAATGTTTAGGGGATTGTAAATTGCAAACGGTACAGGTTCATTTGAATGAGTGCGAATTTTACAGGGTGTGGGATGGTCAGGCAAAACTGCAATTACCAGTTCATTATTAAACATCTTTTCTGCTTTTATAATTGGTCCTACGACATATTGATCAAAATCTATTAAAGCTGCTATTTTCTTTTCAGGATCACCAGTATGACCCATCTCATCAATAGCTTCTATATGCAAATATACAAAATCTTTTTTTTTTAGTGAATTTAAAGCAGCTTTTACTTTTCCATGATAATTAGTATCAGGGAGTCCTGTAGCACCCTTAACATGAATTGCTCCAAATCCTACAGCGATTCCAATTCCAAATATTAAGTCGACAGCTGAAATTACTGATCCGTATAAGCCATATTTCTCATGAAATGGTACAATATTCGGTCTTTTTCCACATCCCCATGGCCAAATGTGAGTAGCCATTCTTTTTCCATCTTTAGCGCGTTTTTTGTTTATTTTATGTTCTATTAGTAATTTATGGCTTTTTTCAATAAGAGAATTTAGATATTCTGCTGTTAATTTAGCCTTTTCCTCACTAGGGTCCTTAGGTTTTGCTAAGAAATTTTTATATGGTTTATCAAGTTGATCGTGGGGTGGGGTAAGAAGAAGGTTTTCTGAAAATTTATTCCCGTCAAGTCGCAAAATATGCCGATACTGTACTCCAGGAAAGAAGTCTACACCATTATCCTTTAATTGGGATTGGAGATATGAAATTAAAGGTTTTGATTCCTTTGTCGTGATATGCCCTGATGAGTAATCCTTGATCAATCCTCCCTCAATGTTAATGATATTACACCTAAATGCTATATCCGTTTTACTTAATGATACTCCAGCACTCAATGCCTCTAAAGGACCACGTCCTGTAAGATCTTTTTCAGGTCGATATCCCATAGTACTCATGTTCGCAACCTCACTTCCAGGATGCATTCCATTAGGAATTGTTTTTAATAATCCCATCTGTCCATGACTAGCAATCCAGTCCAAGGATGGAGTATCAGCTATTTCGAAAATTGTTTTATTTCCCAAATTTTTAATTGGCCAATCCGCAGCTCCATCGCAAATTAATATGATATATTTCATATTTTAAATATTGTGAAATTTTAATTCTTTTTATTTAAATAATATTGAATTATTTGCTTTAATTTTCCGACATTTATTTTTTTTAAAGCAGAAAACTCTAAATATGGAATATCTGCAGTTTTATCAATTTTATGCTTTTCTAATTGAACTAAATTTAAGCCAAAATCTTTTGCGGAATAAATAAATAAATTTATGATTTTATTTTTATCGAAGATTGAAACTTTGTCAATTTTATTAAAAATTACTAAGAGTGGTATATTGTACTCTTTTAATAAATTGATTAATTCAAAACTTAATGGAATAGTTTTATTACTTTGAATAAAATATTTGTTAATTTCATCATCTATTCTTAAAATATTAATTACTACTAACCCAAAGAAGTATTTTTTATAATTTTTCTCAATATGTATAACTATTTGTCTCTTAATATGTTCTTCCCTTCTCCGGCTCGAATGGCGCATATATCCGAATCCTGGGAGGTCTACAATATAATAAGGTAGATGTTCTTGTGTAATTGGATTAATTAATAAGGTACTGCCGGGAGATTTTCCTGTTTTACCTTTAAATTGTTTAGGATTTGGCAATAATAATCTTGTAATAGAACTTTTGCCTACATTTGAATTTCCGATAATTAATAAGGAACGTTTATCAGTCATTTCACTAAAAAAGTTAATTAATTAATAAAGGGAAGTTTATTACAAAAATAATAAATTTTTAAATATCTGAAAAATCATCTTTAAGAAAATCAGAGAACATTTTCTTCTTTTCGTCTTCCTCGATTATTGGTCTAGTGCTTATGGGTTCTCCAGCTTGCTCCAGAATTTCTTTTAGGTTTTTTACATTTACATTAACTTTAAATTTCCCACCACTCATGTAACGGATGACTTTCTTATCATTTAAAGTTAATCTAAGAATATACCCCAATCCGAAATAAAATTGATGTTCGGGGATTGGATCAATTGCATTCTTACTTGTGACTTCTTTTAATATATCATATAACAATGCTTTAGTAGCAATATGATCCTCGACGTTAAAAACTAGGTAATAAAGGGCATGGTACCATATTTTATCACGCTTAGCTTTAATGTATTCTAAAAACTTTTCCGGGGTTATGATTTCTACTTCTTCTTTCTCTTTTTTCTTAATTAATTCTTCTTTTATTCTTTCTTCTAATTCTAGGGATATACCCTGGGATTTTTCAATTTCATTTGTTATTTCAGAGGGAGTCAATAATTCTTCTTGTTTTACCGTTTCAATAGCTTCTTTCATATCTCTTAATTCATCAAAATCAATTTGTTCCATATCTGAAAAATCAGTAATCATCACTTCCTTATGTTCAAAATATTCCGTTTCCTCAGTGATATCTGTTTCAATTTCAGTACTGGCAAGGTTAGGAGATGGTATTTCTTCAATAATTTTTTGATCTTTAGATTCTTTTTCCTGTTCTTTAACCTTTGCGATTGCTTCTTGCATATCCTTAAGTTCTTCTATGTCTAAGTCATCTAAATCTGAAAAATCAGATTCAAGATTTTCCATATCCTTCAAATATGCTTGCAAATCATCTTCGAATTCTTCTTCTTCTTGTTCTTCGGGATTTTCGTTCATTTAATCTTCTTGATTATAATTCTTTACAAGTTTTTTCGATTCTATTAATATTAATAATGTTGCGCTAGTTCTTTAAATATTGAGATTCGTATTAATAAAATTAATTTAGGTAGAAACCAATTTAATATCGAATAAAATGACATAGAAATGAAAAGATATTAGCCTAAAAAATGAGTATTTTTAAGTTAAAACTAATAGTTCTCGGTATGGCTGGTGTAGGTAAAACAAATATCATTCAAAGATTTCTTAAAGACGAGTTTATCACAAACTTTAAATTAACTATTGGAATTGATATTTACACCAAATATTTTGAGTATGAGAAAGGAAAAATTGTGTTACTTTCTATTTGGGATATTGCCGGGCAATCACGTTTTGAAGATATCCGAAAAACTTTTTATAACAACGCAGATGGTGCCATAATTGTTTTTAATCCATTTGATATGGCAAGTTATAGTAAGGCAAAACAATTAGTTGATGAAATTAGAGATTTTATTGGAGATGAAATTCCATTTGTCTTAATAGGTAATAAAATTCAATTAACTAATGAATTTGAGAACATAATTGATAGGGCTAATATCCTTGATTTCATTTATAATGAAGATGGTTTTTATATCGAAGTTAGTCCAAATTCAGAAGCTAATATTGACTTAGCATTTAAAGAATTAATTCAGAGAATCGTAAATTCTTCAAGATAAGAATTGGCTTGGACCTAATTAAGATTTTACAAAAACAATTCATTTTGATTTTGAATAAAAAATTAATAAAAACTGAGTATGAAAAATTTTAAAAGATTTTTAGAAAAATTATAATTAGGTACGTTTATAGATAAAACGCTCCCAACTTTTAGTATTAGGTAATTCATCAGGCATGCCCTTTCTCTTACGAATCTCTAATATGACATCTTCTTCTAATGAGGGGGGGACTTTCTCAAAACCTTTAAATTCGTATCCAAAAAATGCCCTTCCTTGAGTAGAACTTCGAATCTCATCGGCGATTCCTATTATTTCTGCTGCGGGAATCTGACCCTGAACTCTTACATACTCTCCTTCGGGTATCACGTTATTAATACGCCCTCGGTGCTTATTAATTATAGCATTAACACCTCCTTCTGTTCCAGTTGGTGTTTTTACGTCAATTTTCTGGATAGGTTCAAACATATGAGGCGCAGCATCAAGCATCGCTAAGGAGAGCGCCGAATAACTCATCGATGCTGTCTGTGCAAATTGAGTGTGTCTTGGATCCTCATGAATTACTAAATCTGTAAAAACCGCCTTAATTCCAAGAGCAGGCTCTTTAGCTAATATACACTCTTCAATCCAATTCCTAAATGAACTTATTAGGTCATTTCTTATTCGATCAAAGCGTTGGAGACCTGTTGCTCCATTAACCAAAAGGTTGCCCTTATAAACATCGACAATTCGTCTTGCTTCTTTAGTATCCCATCCTGCTTCTTCCCTTAAAATCTGAGCACGCTCTTTTTCGTTTTGTAAATCAGTGATCCTGCCCTCATCTAGTAATTCTTCGGTCTTTTCATCTAATGGTTCTACATATAATAACAAACGATTATGCGTATTTGTAGATTTTGTATGATATTCTTTACTTTTCTTTGTGATTTTTTCTCTATATACGATGATAGGTTCTCCAATTTCAATTTTTACTTGATTATTTATTCTTTTAGTCAGGATTTCAATCTGTAAGGGATCAATTCCACTCAAGATATACTCCATTGATTCTTTATTAAGGCGAAATTCGGCAGTCGGGTCAGCTTGCAACCATTTTCCAACTACTTCTCCTAATTTGGCAAGATCATGAGGATCTTTTGGCTTTATACTTCTTGAGACGACAGCCTTGCAAGCATAATGGATCTTTTCGAATGATGGTATATTTATTATCTCATCTTTATCTTTTGGAAGATCTTGGGCATGAATAAAGGTTTCTCCAGAAGGACATATAAATCCATAAAGGGCAAAAAGATTTCCCGCTGGAATTTTGGGAATGTCTAGTATATCTGTAATTTCCATAACACCTAGTCTTTTAATTCGACTAGAAGTACGGCTTCCGAGTAAATAAATTGAATCAGTCTGATCAAAAGTGCCAGAGAATACTCTACCAATAAGTGTGGCTTGATAATTTCTTTTCGGATCTAAAAATAATTTCGTTATCATACCATAAAGAGGTCCATTGGGATCACTTTTAGTGAGTGCTTGACCTAATTCTGAATTAGTATCCCCTCCCCAGAGATGTGGAATTCTATATTTCGATGCTTCAACAGGATTAGGTAAATGATCGACGACCATTCTTAACATCGACTCGTCAAGCGGTAAATTATCGCGTAGCCATGGAATATCGCCTTCATTATATTTTTCAAATACTGTTATAGGGGTAAATCCTTTTTCTTTTAAAATTTCGTAGGTAAAACCCCAACCATGTTTGGCAGATCCAACAGCTACACTATTCTTAGCAAAATCAACTCCCCAATCAGTACCCTCTGGTCTCACTTTTTTAATTAATTCATTTACTTGATTTGTGATATCGTCAATTTTGGCATATGTATCTTTAGGACTCAATTTAAGTTCGCTAATTAATCTATCCACTTTATTGATAAATAGCACTGGTTTACAGTATTCCTCGCCAACAGCAAGCCGAATATTTGTCTCGGTCTGTGTCATAATGCCCTCTAATGCATCAACTAAAATAATAGCTCCATCTGAACCTCGTAAAGCTCGAGAAACCTCTCCAGTGAACGAGATATGGCCGGGAGTATCATTAAGTTGAAATATATAGGGTTCATTATCGTCAGGCTTTCTTGGATCGTTAAAAGCTAATAAAACAACAGAAGTAAAAATTGTGATGCCTCTTTCTTGCTCCTCGTCATCTGAGTCTGTCATTTGTAGTTGACCAGCATCTTCAGGTCGCATAAGCCCTGCTCTACGTAAAAGATAGTCTGTTGCCGTAGTTTTGCCGTGATCAATATGTGCGGTAATAGAAAATATACGCTTCTTTTCATATGAACCAGAAGTCACCAGTTTAGCGATTTCTTCCGGGTTTTTAACTTTTACCATTTATATTCACTTAAAATTAAATCTTATGTAATAATTAAAGAAAAAAATACGAGAAACCATAAAAATTTTATGGATTTAGCCTATAAATCGCTTATTTTAGAGATTTTTAGAGATTTTTTTTATTTTAATTCTCTCAGATTATTTTGTGATATTTATCCAATTGAGCATAAAATCAAGTACAAGCTTGTAATTGCCGATTTGACAATGATTTGCTGCGTGTTCTTTTTCAGTAAACATTCTACAGGTAAGTGATTTAACATTCTTAAGAGCTTCAATTTGTTTATAAAACATCTCGATTGGAATGAAATGGTCGTTAGTTCCTGCTAATAATAAAACATCACAGGTTATTTTATCTGATATTTCGGCTGTAGAAAACAATCTAGCTTTCTGTAAAAATTCAAATGGGGTGTTGACCCCAAAAACATACATTCCGTGATTCAGCCCCCAGTTAACGAGTAAATCATTTTTCATCATTCTTTTAGCGACTTTATTTAGTATGTCAATTTTATTAGTGTCTAAAAATGATTCAATCATTTCTCGTACTTTGGGTCCACCAGCATACAAAAGAACTTGAAAAAAGTCATATATGATGTCAAAAGCAATTACTTTTGAGATTCTTGGTTCAAAAGCAGCAGCACGTAATCCTAAATATCCCCCTAGCGAAATTCCTATCAAAGTAATATTTTTAAGATTAAAATAATTAATAACAGATTTTACAGGTTTTTCCCATTCATGTGTCATTGGGAATTTATTTTTTTTCAGAGCGGCTCCCTGTCCAGGTCCTTCAAATAAAATTACTTCATAACCATTATCTCTAAAAAATGACCCGAATAAATAAAATTCCTCTAAAAATGAATCATAGCCCCCATGAATTACTATAGTTCCTTTATTTTCATCATTTGGAAGATGAATTCCTGGTAAAAATGAATTTTCATAAGGAATTTTTACTTTTTCATCAGTGGCATTTTTGTAAATGGAATAAAATAATTCAATGAACTTATCATAAAGAGGCTCTTTATCTGGATCATTTGGCGCTACAAAAAATTCTGCTGCTCTATAATACATGGCCGCGTTTAAAGTACGACCTTCAGTAAGTGCATTTTCTGCAAGGGACACCAATTTTCGTTTCCAATCATCAAAATCCTTAATTTTTGGTGCCAATTGTTGGATTTCTTCAAGCAGTCCTCCATTTGTTATTAATCTATTAAGTTGGAAATTAATATTGGCCTGTTCATGAAGATCATAATAACCTACAGGGAATTCATATTTTCGTTTAAGTTTCAGTTTTTAACACCTCATTTTTTGAATGAAAAATTATGATCTTATTGAAGTACTTTACTCATTAATAATTTATTATAAAATCCTAATATTAAGCGTTAAAAACGTGATCTATCAAAGGATATTAAAAATTTTAAAAAAAATTAGATAGTTATTGGATATTTACCATACTCTCTTGTTGCTTCCACCATCCATTTCAGATTCTCAACACTTACTCCGGGATGCATATTTGCTGCGGAAACAACGAATCCTCCGCCTGGTCCTCCTATTTTAATGGCATGTTTTACCGCATCGTAAACTTCTTCCTTAGTTGCATCAACTAATATATGGGACACATCGATATTTCCCATTAGGCAGAGTTTATCGCCAACTTTCTTTTTGACTAATGCTAAATCGACACCTGCCGTTGGTTCGAGACTTTGCAATCCATCAAAGCCACAATTAACCACGAAGTCTAACAGTGGAGTAACATGCCCATCTGTATGAAGGACAATTTTGCCTCCTCTCTCATGGACCGAATCTGTAATAAGCTTATATGCAGGTTGTAGTAACTCTTCAAACTTCTTAGGACTCATCATTGGTCCAGTATGATATGCTAAATCTCCAGACTCAACAAAAAATTCAGCGCCTTCATCCATATAACTCATATACAGATCAGCAGTAAATTGTGCATAAACATCATGTACATCTTTGATAAATTTAGGATTTTTATGCAACATCTTAGAATAATAAGTCATTCCCATCCCCTGTGAAGCACTTTCGAATATGCCTGCCAAGTCATTAGTGACAGCTACAAATATTTTATTTTTATTTTTTTTACTTGCCCGTCTATAAAATTTTCGTACAAATTTCTTGTATTTTTCTGTCAATGGTCCTTCTATTTGCTCTTTTGTATCCCTCCATTTTTCAGGAGTGTTCATTGTTCCGTATAAATAATAAGGATTGAAGTTTCCTTCATTATTTTTCGCTTCCCAAATCCTTCCGAAAATATCTTTCATTAGAAGTCTATCATCACCCGGGATTTCAACAAAATATAAAGGAATAATCCCTACCTGCATACAATCAAGACCTATCTCAACTGCAGCATCCACACATCGAGAAAAGACGGAAGCTTCGACACTTTCTATCAAATTACTTAATTCTTCAGCCCAACCGTCCGGATTATCACGTTTTATTTGTTCAACGGTATCAAAATCCGTTATTTTAGGCTTTCCAAGAATTTTATCCACATTGTTGGCATCAATATAGATTGTATGGCAAGGTACACGATCAGGTTCTTCCAGATTTAAAGTAGTGAGAACTCTTTCTCTACAATCCATGTAATGCACCAAATTATGATTATTAAAAAATAAAATAAAAGTTTATGAAAAATTCTCTTCTAACTAGCTAAAGCTTTAATATGCTTAACACCTTCAACTGCATCGTCCGCGAAATCATCTGCTCCCAATTTTTTGGCAAGATCCATATTTAATGGAGCGCCTCCTACAATTAATTTTACGTTTTCTCTAAGACCAGCTGATTTAAGTGCTTCATGTACAACTTTTATTTGCTCTACAGTCATAGTTAAAAGAGAGCTTAACGCAATGATGTTTGCTCCCGTCTCTTTTACTTTATCAACTATGGTTTTTTCATCAACATCCATTCCTAAATCAATTACTTCAAAACCAGAACTTAAGAGTAGAGAACCAAGAATATTTTTTCCAATATCATGATTATCTCCCTTAACAGTTGCGATTATGACTTTTACTTTAGATTCTGATTTATCAGCAGCGGCTAATGCAGGTTGTAAAATTACAAAAGCTTCTTTCATCGTTTCTCCAGCTAATACTAACTCTGTTAAATAATATTCTTTTTCCTCATATCTTCGCCCAACTTCATCCATACCCTTTGTTAGCGCACCTAATACTTCAAAAGGGTCCTTTCCATCAGTTTCAAGAGCTTCTTTTACCGCATCAGCAATATCATCGACTTCTAATTCAATAATTAGCTCGGTTAATTTTTCAAAATCCATAAGAATTAAACCTTTTTTTTGTTAGGTTATAAATTATAGTATTTTTTATTAATTTTATTTAAAAATTTTTTATAACATCATTTATGATCTTTAATCCGTTTATGGCATTGGTTGTCCCATAGTCTGCTCCAGTATCTTTAATCCATTCCTCATTAATTGCCACTCCTCCAACAATGAAGATTAATTTTTCAGTGTCTTTATACTCATTTTTTATTAATTCAATTGTTTTTTTCATTGGTTCCTTTGAGGAAGTTAGAAGTCCGGATAAACCTACAATATTTGGTTGAGTTTTTTTTACTGCTTCAAGAAATTCCTTAGCTGATACATCAATTCCAAGGTCAATCACTTCAAATCCCTCAGATCTCAGTAGAGTAATAATGATATTTTTTCCAATATCATGCATATCACCTTCAACAGTACCAATTATTACCTTTCCTTTAATCTCATCTTGTTCTTTAGAAAAATAAGGTTCTATCACTTTGCTGGCTTCTTTGAAGGTATCTGCCGCTATTATTAAGTCCGAAAGAAAATATTCCTCAGATTCAAATAGATCCCCTATTTTTATAAGAGAGTCCTTTAAATCTTCAAAAATATCTAACGGATCACGCTTTTTTAGCTGCTCTTTTACCAATTTTAAAACGAGATCATCCTCTAATTTAACCATAGCATTTATCAATTCTTCACTCATTATTCTTACCTCTTTTTTTTCCTCATTATTTTATTCTTCTTCAGGATTAATCAATTTATTTTTAGTCTTATATCGTCCATATGCATCCGCAAGTTCAATCATCATGTCTAATCTGCGTAATGGAGTTCCACGATTAATCCCGCCTCCAGTAGATAACATATAGCCGCTTCCAGGACCATAAATTTGAATATTTTCAATAATCTTTTTCTCAACTACTTTATCATCTGGTTCACGCAACACAACATCCCTACCTGGCACTTGACCCATTAAAGCATACTTATTATCCAGGTTTGAAACTATTTCTTTGGTTTTTCTTAAATCTCCCCCCGGAGCCCATTCTTGTCCATGAAATATATTATAACCCCAATTACCTATTTGTTCAATGAAATGATAGCTTCTATTTTCACTATGGTAAAGCATTCCTCCGCACATGGGTTTTAATGCTTCAATTAATTTTTTATGATAGGGAACAAAGAATTCATTAACTAAATTCTTATTTAAAAACCCGCTGACGTGATCTGCTATTAACACAACCGTTGCATACCCACCAATTAATGTTGCCCACTCAGTTAAAAACTTAATGGCAAAATCTGTACATTTTTCAAGAAGATTATGAATAACCTCTGGCTTTTTCCTCATATCGAGAAGAAATTTATCATAGCCATAAACTTGACCCGCAATCTCTAATGGTCCAAATTCTCCTATCCCAGCTGGTTTTATTCCGGTTTCTAAGGAATACTCAATTTTTTTTAACCAATCACCTGTCCCTGGTAAATTCCATGCAGATTCTGGAATTTTGAATTTTTCCACATCAGTTGAACTTTTTATTATATGTCCAGCTACAGCAGGAATTTCATCTTCAGGATCTGATATTGGGCAACCAAGAGCTTGAGCAGTAGCATATGGTTGATAGATTGAAACTGCACAATATGCTCCAGAAAACCGTTCTTTAAACCTTTCGCCAGTTTCTATTTGAAGATCTACATCAGCGAGGTATTTTTTTACACGTTTACCTGCAAAATCAGCCATTAAATCAAATTCGGGAAAAAATACTACTGGAACTCTATCTGGTTTTAAAAAAGCCATAGCCTTGAGCATTCTTTGGGCTGGATCTAATATTTTAACCTTTTTATCCTTTTTCTCTGCTGACAAGTTGAATATTACCATAATTTATTATGTGAATATGATGAGAAATAGAGTATAAATTAAAAAAATTTAGATATAAATATTCAAGTGAAATGGGCTCTATATCATTTCTTTCTTGTTTTACTATTAAAAAATGGTAATACCATATTTGTTAGAACATATATGGTCCTTCTAGCTGAAGAAGTTTTACAATTAAAGGATTTAGAAATATTTACAATTTCTAAATTATCAGGAATTTTATTTTTAATAAAATTTTTCAAAAATTCGAAAAAATCATTGAACTCTCTTTTAGTTTCAGTCCACAAGTGACCATCTTTTAGAAGAACATTTTTATTTTTTTTCTTAAATTTCTCAGCATGGAATTTATCATTGATCTGTGGCCCTTTTCTCAGATATGATGGAGAAATTTTTATCTCATCGCAATATATTGCCAGATTATATTCATTAATATCGTCTTCAAAGTACACTTCAAAAACAATGTTTCCAAATCTTTTTAGATGTGAATATTCTCTTTCTCCATTTGCTTTGATTCGATCACCTAAAGAATATAATTTATCTCGATTGATCGTGTAGTGGACATCTGGGTCTTTATTTCTCAATTCTATAATAAAAATATTTGATAGTATTGCATCATTCTGATTTGAAAGGTTAATTTCTGGAATAGCTGATAATAAAAAAAAATCTTTTGCTGGATTTTTCATAAAATCTTTTATCCTTTGATTACAATATTGATAGGCTTTTTCTGAGATTGCTGAAGCAACATTTCGATTCATATCAACGGGGTCGATGACAATAAGAAAATCATTTTGAAAGTGTTGAATTTTCTCTAGTTCTTTTTTATTTCTTTTATAAAAGTCTAAGGGATTCTGACATAAGGTAGGAAATTTTTTGAAGACGGTTTGAATATTTCCTAAATAATATATTAACAACTCAGCAGCATATCCAATAAATCCTATTTTTCCTACAGCACTTTTATCCCCATAACTATGACAGGCTTTAAAAAATTGTTTTAATAGCCTTACATCATCCTTTTGATCATCATTGAGATTATCTCTTATAAAACGACCGTGCCAGGGAGATCTATCCACGGCAGTTATAGGCCCTTGCTTTTTTATATAATCCACATCTAAATCAAAATATAGAACAATATCAATTTTTAATTTTACACCTTTAGTGAAATAATCAACGGTTACATAGGGGTGTTCTGCATACAATAGGCGGGGTTTATGAAACTCTTTTATGGTTAAAGACTTGATAATCCAATTATTACAAAAATCCAAAAAATCCTCCTTTGAAGCTTTTTTCAATTTACTTTTACTTAATCCATCATATTTATGGGAATATAAATCATAGTTTAAACCGATAAATAAATCAATATCAAAATCATTTCTTAATTGAGTTTGTTTAATTCCAGTTGACCCTTGAGGTTCTATTTGAGTATATTCAATATTCAATTCTTTTGCTTTTTTTTCTAATAATAATTTTAATTTTTCGACTATTTCATTAATTAAATTCAATTCTTGTCTTGTCGGAACTATATCTTCCAAAATTTCGTATAAAATTTGATCCATCGAATTCATATATTTAATTCAAATGCTATGATTAAAGTAAATAGTAATCTCTTAATTATTAATTATAACCATCTAATATGTAAAAGTATTTGTACCAATATGGAAAAATCCCCCTTAAACCTCCACTTTACACATCAGATTATTATGTAAAAAATTTCATGTTCCCCTTGTATTTAGGTGATGAATGATTCGAAATACCTTTCCGTTGCTATAGAAATGATGGTTATTGCGGTTTATGCGGTTCTTTTGGAGTTTTTCATATTTCTGCTTTAAAAAAAGAGAATTCGCAAATTGAAACTTTATTAATTATTTTAAGTAGGAAATTTAAAGGTAGTTCGTTTATTAAATCTGAGCGATTATTTATCTATTTTTTATGACCCTTGTATCATTTTTTTATTTTGAACTTATATTCTCTGGTATCAGAAGTGAGTTGATAATTCTAGGATTTTTAATTATCCTTCTTCTGTTCATTCTTATAGGGTGATCATTTTAACGTACATTATTCAAGTTTATAAGATTTTTAAATTAAAACCAT
>JBHLNT010000090.1:6665-16055 GCA_048941265.1 Promethearchaeota archaeon | reverse complement strand
CAAATAAAACAATAATAAACCCATTGGATTTTCAAAACTAATTCCAAAATTAAGCATGAAACTTAAACCGATAACAGCCCACCAAAAAGTCCAAAAAGGATTAGAAAGGCTTACCACAATACCCCCAATGAAGCTATTCCCTTTGAAACCTTTAATATCTGTTTCTTCTATTGATTGAAAGTCAAACTTTAGCGGATTTTTAATTGAATCTCTAATGACAAGGATTCCAAAAATCACCAAAAAAATCCCCCCAACTACAGCAATAATAGTTAAAATTAAGATATCCCGTAAAAATAAGGAAGCCCCTAATAATAACAGACATATCATACCAAACTCTAAGGTAGCATGCCCTAAAATAATGAAAAATCCTGCTAAGTATCCTCTTTTCTGAACCGACTTATATATAGTGAATGTTAAAACTGGACCGGGAGATAAAGCTCCTGTTAATGCAACTAGAAAGGAAAAAAAGAATATTTCGATCATGTTTAATAAACAGTTTTTATAAATAAAAATCAGAAATTTGATAAAAACTTTATATGTATAATAGCAAAACGAAAACAATTATAAGGCAATATTTAGGTTATTTTTATATTAAGCGTATTGTATAGAACCATGTCCGAAGAATCTCTTAATAATGATGATAATTCCAAGTCGGAATTCATATCGAGACTATACAATTGTCCGAAATGCAGAATGATGCATACGGTAAAGCTCCCTAAAGATATTGCACAGAATAAACCTGTTTTTCCTTTCCCATACGTATTCCTTCATTCTTCTGAGGAGGGACTTCTAGATGATATACTCACTGTTCTATATATTGATGTAGAGCTTCATATACGTGCTGTTGAGGTCATGGAGGTTGAAGATAGCAATATTTTTTCTGAAGATCTTACTAAAGAAATTACTGAAAAACTAATGGATAAGATTATAAGTTTAGAGGAAGAAAATTTACAACTGAAAGATCTAATTCAAAAATTGGAATTGGCTAAAGTAAGTGGATTGGAGGAAAAAAATCCAAAAGTGATGAGTATTCCGAAATTGGAATATGAATCCGAGATAAAGGAAAAACCTATCAGTTTAGAACCCCAAATTCCAAAATTAAAGGAAATCACTGAAAAAAAACCAATATTCGATTTACAAGAAATACCTATGCCTGAGATTAAATCTAAAAAACCAATTTTAGAGTCTGATGACTTTTTTGATATTATTAAAGTATATATCACTTCTACGGTCGGGCCGGGAGAAAAGAAACAGGATTTAAGAGTAAAATTAAGTAATAAAATTGTTGATATTAAAGACACAATCGGAAATATATTCGGCTTAGCCCCGGAAAACTTTCATCTTTCCTCGGGAGGGATAACATTTGACGAACAATTGCTTCTGAAAGATTATAGGCTTGAAGAAGGAGATGAGATTCTCATTATACCTTCAAGTACTGCTGGTTATTTCTTTTAATTTAGTTAAATATCATAGCCTTTAAGAAAACTATATCTTATATCAGTTTCTTATCTTTATAAATAAGATATAAAAAAAAGAATAAAACTATACTTATTCAGATTAGTATTATTCAATAAAAATACTTGGTTCTTTAATAAAGAATAAATTTTTCTCTTTCCATATGATTATTATTGCGGGTATAAGTAAGACAAATGTTTGAATGCATTTCGTGAAGTTATCGACCATGAAGAGTACTGCTGAAAGATTTACTAAAAAGTGGAATATAATTAAGACTACTATGCTACGATTTGATTTATAGTATAACCAGTTCATTATAAACACTAGAGGTATTAAGCCTAGAAAAAAATTTACCGCATAATATGGATTTGGGCTTAAAAGTGTGTTTTGATAATACCCCTTGATAAAAAACAGAGGTAAATGCCAAGCAGCCCAAATTACATAAAAGATCAAAGATGTCTTAAATAAATTATATTTACTTCTCAATGCATCAACTCCATACCCTCTCCACCCTATTTCTTCCAATGTTGGCGCCAGTATTAAAATAAGAAGGCTTAGAAAGAATTGACCTCTGACTATTGCTATTTCAGGAGCTAATTGAAATTGCTCCAATGGATATCCCATTAGCACTGAAATTATTATTGATATTATCATACTAAGTGGCATAAAAAAAATGAGCATAATTATTGTAAATAAATTGAGATCTTTAAATCGAAAAAATCTAGATTTAAAATCGTTTTTTAAAGCTTCTTTTTTTTCAGATGTTAAAATCATAATAAATGTTATTATCATCGGCGAAATCAATCCTATAGCAATTAATAGAGTTATCATAGATTCTAATTGGGGATTATAGCTACAATATGCCGCTAGAAAGCCGGGAATCCACACCGCTAATATTATTACGATATAAAACTTTAAAGGCTTATAGACAATATTTTGATTCATTTTTATTCAACTTAATTTGATTTATTCTGATGAAGAATTATACTTCAACCATCGCAATTATTCTCTTATCTGCCCATTTCCATAAATGATATATTTTGTAGAAGTTAATTGCCTAACGCCCATTGGACCTCTAGCATGCAGTTTTTGAGTTGATATCCCAATTTCTGCCCCTAGTCCAAACACTCCTCCGTCGGTTAAGCGAGTTGCCGCATTAACGTAAACAGCAGCAGCATCTACCTCATACAAAAATTTCCTTGCATCGTCGTAATTTTCTGTTATTATTGATTCTGTATGTTTCGAGTCGTATTTGGTTATAATTTCTATAGCCTCATTAATGTTTTTAACTACTCGAATGCATACTTTCAAAGATAAATATTCAGCACTCCAATCCTCTTCAGTAGCGGGAATTACATTAGATACCAATTTTTGGGAAGTTTCACATGCCCTTACTTCGACTCCATTCTCGATTAATGCATTTACTATTAATGGTACAAATTCTTCTTTGATTTTCTCGTGAATTAAAATTTTATCTAACGCATTACAAACGGCTGGATAGGAGCACTTTGAGTTAATAATTATCTTTTTCGCCATATCGAAATTAGCATCATAATTAACGAAAATACTTACGATTCCAATGCCGGTTTCTATGGTAGGGACTAAGGAATTTTGAATTACTCGCTGAATTAATGCTTCTCCGCCTCTTGGGATTATTACATCAATAAAATCTTTTAACTTTAACATCGTATCAACATATTCTCTATTAGTATCTCTTACAATTTGAATGCAATTTTCTGGAAGCCCCTCTTTAACTGCTGCTTCGTGTAAAATATCTGCTATGGCTATATTAGAATGAATTGCTTCACTTCCACCCCTCAAAATTATCGCATTACCCGCCTTAATACATAATCCTGCTGCATCTGCGGTGACATTTGGGCGTGATTCATATATGATACCTATTACACCTAAAGGTACCCTTATTAATCCAATATCCATTCCATTTGGCCTACGCCACATAGATATAACTTCATTTATGGGATCGGGGAAAGATGCAATTTCTCTTAATCCCTCTGCTATTTTATGAATTTTTTCATCATTTAAAACTAAACGATCAATTTTCGCTTGTTCTAAATTATTTTTATTTGCATTTTCAAGGTCTTTTTTATTGGCTTCAATAATTATTTCTGATTTTTTTTCTAATTCTACAGCCATTCTTAATAAAGCATTATTTTTATCATCCGTAGAGGCATTTTTCAATATAAATGCAGCATCTTGAGCTTTCTTTCCAATTTTTTGCATCTCATCTTTAATTGACATAGATTTTCACAAGAAATTCGATAAATTATCCTAAAAAGTATTATATTAAATCTCATAAATCCTTTTTGGTTAAATTTAAAAAAGAAAGTCACGGCTAAAAAGAATTAATATTTATTTTTGAGCCAAGAAATAAGTGCCCAATTCTTCTCCTTTTAATAATCTTTTTAGGAGGTTATCGTTATTAAAGGATGTAATAATAGCAGGAATGCCAACTATAGTTGTTTTCTTAACCGCTTGAATCTTTGATTTCATACCGCCAAATGTTATTTTCCCATCTATATCTTCTGCCAATTTTTCTAAATTTTCCTTAATTATATCAACTTGCCGAATGATTTTACTTTCCTCATGAATTTTTGGGTTTTTATCAAAAAGCCCCTCTACATCAGTTAGGATGATTAAAAGATCAACATATAGTAAAATAGAGACTAAAGCTGAAAGTGTATCATTGTCACCATAACTTAGCTCCTCAATTGCAACTGAGTCATTTTCATTTATGATAGGAACTATACCTTTTTCTAGCAATACTTCTAAGGTGTTTCTAACATTTGATTTTCGAGCAGAATCTTTTGTATCGTCAGCAGATAATAATATCTGTCCTATATGTAGCCCATATTTACTGAATTCTTCTTGGTATAATTTCATTAGATGAATTTGACCAACAGAAGCTAATGCTTGTAGTTTCTTATAATCTTTGGGCCTTGATTTTAAACCAAGTTTTGCAAGTCCACATCCTATAGCCCCGCTACTCACAATAATTATAGTATATCCTACTTTAATTAACTCAGATACTTCTTTTACAAAATTTTTTATTTTATCATAAAATATTTCGGCAACTCCATCAGTTATCATCTGCGTACTTACTTTAATTACGATTTTTTTAATTTCAGAAGGGAAAGTTCTCATAAAATTAAATCATCTATTTTTGAAATCTGAGTATAATTCACTAAAAATTCAATATGATTTAGTTTTTTTGTATTTGAAAGATATAATAATAATTAATAAAAAAGGTTAAAAAATTAATTTATGTACCTGGTATTAAGCCCAAAAACTGAGTTATTACCCAAATAACTAATACTAATACAATAATAATGGGAACCATGACGATTAGAAACATATATGCCCCTTTAACTACACTTCTATTCCATGTTTTAACACCGTCTTTCCAATCTTTACGTGTTTGATCCTGCCATTTCTCAATATCTTGTTTAATTTTTTCTGTTTGAGCCTCCCATTGTTCTTGATTTTCAAATTGCATTTTTTGTACATTGTTGGTCCATTTTCTTATTTGCTTATTCCAATTTTCTCCAATTTTATCAAAGAAATTATTTATATTATCTTGACTTTTTTCCAAATTTTCAACACTCTTTTTAGTTTGTTCTTCTAACGTTTGTTGAAAATTTTCAAATCCACCTTTAATACCCGAAACAAAATCATTCCATCCTTTTAAGAATGGATTTTCCTTTTTCCTTTCTTGATCATTTTGATTACTCATAATTCTAAGTATGTTTTTTCTACTATTTTTATTTAACTAAATTTTAAATGAATTGTAAAGAGTAAAAAACAAGTAGTATGAAAAATTATGAAATTTAATATTGAGGTATAAATTAAAGGAAGTAATATGGAATTTAAAATTATTAAGAATACTCCACTGTATCAAGCGTTCTCCGATTTAGGAAAGAGAATATTCTTACCAGAAGGTATATTTTATTGGTCAGAAAGAGCAAAAAAAGAAGCTGAGTTAATTGGTACCATAGGTTCTGCTTATGGATACGAAAAAGATTTTATAGATGGAGGTTCTTCTGAATGGGTACCTTGCTATTTAAAAGAGATAAAAAAATATACTAATGTAAGTATTAATGAGATTGTTCCTTATGCTTCAATTGCGGGATTGCCTGAAATCAGGAAAACTTGGAAGGAGTGGATTATTAAAAAATCGGGATATAATAAACAAACAGATAGTGAAAGTTTAACCAGACTTGAGAAATTTATGACAACACCAGTTAGTACTTCAGGAGTTACTAATGGAATTTTTGTATGTTGTTCATTATTTCTAAATCCTGGTGAATATATTATTTCCCCAAATAAACGATGGGGAAATTATGATAATATAATTGTAAAAAACATCGGAGCTAAGTTTAAATCATTTGAGTTTTTTAAAAACAATAAAATTAACATTCAGGGTTTAAAAGATGCTATCAATGAAGTTTCGAAAACTCAAGATAAAATTGTTATCATACTGAATTTCCCAAATAATCCTACTGGATATATCCCAAGTTTCAATGAAGCAGAAGAGATTATTAATTTACTAAGAAATGCTCAAAAGTCGGGAAAACCAATAATTGTTTTAGTAGATGATGCATATGAACCATATGCCTTTGGAGAAGGCATGCTAAAAAGATCAATTTTCTATGATTTACATCAGTTAGATGAAAATGTTATTCCAATTAAATTGGATGGTATAACTAAGGAATTTTTATTATATGGTGGCAGAATAGGTTTTGTAACAATAGGTTTGAAACCAACGTGGGTATCTAATGATGAAGAATTAGAAACTTTAAAAAGTGAGATAAATAATAAATTAGAAGGTATAAATCGCAGTACTGTATCAAATTGTAATCATTTTTATCAAGCAATTACTCAAAAAATCTTTAAAGAAAATAAGATGGAACAAATATTTGAAATTCGTAATAAAGTTTATACATTGCTTAAAAAAAGATGTGAAAAAATTAATGCTGAGCTTGCTAAAATTAAGAATCCTAATATTTCAGTTGATCCTAATTCAGGTGGCTTTTTCCTTTTTGTAAATTTGAATCCAGATAAAATTAAAGCATCGGATTTCGCTGATCATCTTTTGAAAAAGTATAAAGTTGGTGTAATTCCAATAGAGAAAATAGATGAAAACATAAATGGGATACGAATCGCTTACTGTTCAATAGACCTTGAGAAAATCCCAGAATTTATAAAAAGAATTCAATTAGCACTTCAAGATTTTTGAAATAGTATATTTAACTTTTCTTTATTTTTTTAAACTATTTTTTAAAATACAACTAAAAGATAAGTAGATTTTTAAATAAGAATTTTGTTATTGTTAATATATCTTTAAAAAAAAAAGAGTTGATGTTTTATCGCAAAATTATTCTTAATAAATAAGGGAGAATTAAACGAAATAAATAATCCTGTATTCTCTACTGGTGATGTTTATCTCTTAGATGCGGAAAGCACGATATATGTATGGATCGGTAGTAAGTGTAGTGTTGATGAGAAAACAACTGGTGCTGCCAACGCCCGAACGTTGGATCAACAAAGAGGGGGATCTGCAAAAATTATAACTGTTGACCAAGGTCAAGAAACTGAAGATTTTTTAAAAGCTGTTGCTGCTATGGGGGCAATGAAAGTAGTGGAACAGAATATTGCCAAAACCATGTTAAAGGATGTTGTAACAGGTGATTGGGCTCAATTTGCAGAACATAGGAATGTTTTATACCGTGTATCATCTGAAGAATTTGAAGATATTAATACTATGAAAATGGTTCAAGTGCCGTTCTCTAAAGACCAATTATCCTCTGAAGATTGTTTTGTTGCGGATTTAGGAACAAAAATTTATATTTGGCAAGGAAATGCTTGTAATGTAAAGGAAAAAGTGAAAGCAGGTGAATGGGCTCGAAATATCGATGCTGAACGTGCTGGTGCGCAAAATGAAGTTATTTTTGAAGAGGGCGATGATGCTGAATTTCTTGCAGCATTAGATAAGGGGGAGGATTATAAGGAATCTGACGCTGTTCAATTAAGAGCTGAATCTGAATTAGAACCAGAGACAGAAGCTGATAAAGTTGTGGCTGAAATTAAACCAGAACATAAAGCGGAAATTAAAGAGACTCCTGAAATACAAAAAGAAATATCTTCAAGCGCAGCTCCAGGAATACCTGGCCAAACTGATGACAGTATTATGACTGTCGAAAAAATGGAAGGCCGGCGTAAATGTCCTAACTGCGCGAATGAAGATAAAATGATGATTCACGAATCAGTTGATAAGAGCAACATTATACTGGATTATCCCCGAATGTACGGGAAAAAATATAGATGTGGTCTTTGCGGATGTCTTTGGCGGGAAAAATAGTAATTTTAATTTAATTTATTTTTATCTTTTTTTAATTCTTAAAGTAAAAGAGGAGTGTTATATTAGTTTAAGTTTTTTGCATATCCCTACGCAATAATTTAATTTTCTTTTTTAATTCAATAATATCTTTATCTTTATCTCCTAATTTAGTCTCAATTTTTAGAATTTCATCTTTTGCTTTTTGTAGATCGTTTAAAATTTTATCTTCAATCCGTTCAGCTTCATATAATTTATTATTCAGTTCAACATTCTTTTGATTTAGCATCCCTATTTCAGACTCTTTTTCTTTTATTAAGTTGTCTTTATTAGTTAATTGGATATCATATTGAGCTGAATATTTCGTGGTATTTTCAAGTTTCTTTTCGATTTGGCTTAATAATTCCTCGTTGGCAATTAATTTTTGAGTTTTCTCTTCGTTCTCAATTACTAATGATTTAATTCGTTCTTCTTTTTTTTCCAAATCCTTTTTTAAAAGATTAAAAGTTTCTAATTGTTGTTGTAAATCAGCGATTTTTTGATTTGCTGAGGTAAGTAAATTTTCAATTTCAAAAAGAGCTTTTTCTTTTTCCGTAATAATTTCATCTTTTTTTTCTAATAATAGCTCTGTTTTTTCGAATTTGGATTTTTGGACAGTATCTTGCTCAAGATAATTGATTTGCTCTTCTAAAGTCCTGACTTTATTTGATTTTTCTTCTAATTGTTTTAACAAATTATCATTTTCAACTTTATTTTGATTAATTTGAGCGGTTAGGTCCTGAATTTTTTGATTTTTATCATTTAGCGTTACATTTACATCTTCAAGTTGATTTATATGATTTTCCATAGTCTTGATTTGATCATCTTTTTCTTGTATTGATGAGTACATATCTTGGATATATTGTTGTTTATCTTGTACTGTGGCATTTATCTCTTCAATTTTGAGAGATTTTTCGTTTATTAATAAATTTAAGCTCATAATTTCGTTATCTTTGAGCTTTATGATTTCATTTAATTCATGAATTGCCTGAACTTGAGTTCCAGTAGCCTCATGACTCTCTGAAAACTTTTGAATTTCATTTTCTAATTGTTTTATTCTTATATTTTTTTCAGCTATAATCTTATCTTTATCTTTCAAAATTTCAATGTTAGCTTGGGAACGATCGCTTAAATTTCTCTTAATTTCTTCGAGTTCATTAAGTAAATTTGCTTTTTCTGTCTTTAACCCTTCTTTTTCTTTAAAAAGAGTATTTATTTGTTGATCTAATTGAGTTTTTTGCTCCGTAAATAACTTAAGCTGTTCTTGAAGAGATTTATCAGATTTAATCTGTTCTTCTTTTTCTTTTTCCTCCACCCAACCTAGTGCGGAAAGAGCATCAGTGATAGACTTATCCTCACTTTCCCGGTCATCTGGCAAGTTTAAATCCTCCGTTTTAAAAGTATATTCTTATCAAACTATTACAATTGATTATATCGTAATTAAATCTATTAAATTTTTTTATTCTCAATTTTAATTAATTCGTAAAAAAGTAATATTCTAGGATTTATCATCTTTTTCTTCTTCATCTAATTTGAATTTTACT
>JBHLNT010000090.1:0-6655 GCA_048941265.1 Promethearchaeota archaeon | reverse complement strand
AAGCTTCCTCAACTTGATTTAAATTTTTTTTTGCTTTTCGATATTTTGCAAACTGTTTCCATTTGTCCTTTTTTAACTTCTTGTATTTTTTTTTAGCTTTCTCATAGTCTTTTTTAATTTGTTTTAATTCTTTCTCAGAGGTTTTATATTGTTTATATTTATTCTGAATCATTCGTAGTAAATCATCATCTAATTCCTGTATACCCATATAACCTAAATATTTTTTAAATTTCTCAAAGGATTTGAATCTAATAACGAATATCCCTAATTTTCTAGCAGGTGCTAAATTCATTAATTTATCGTCAATAAAAATACATTCTTTTCCCTTGGCATCTAGTTTCTTAAGAACATATTTATATTTCTCAATATCAGGTTTTCTTAAGTGCAACTCATTTGAAAGAAAAAGATGATCAAATAAATCAAAAAAACCTTTTAATCTATTACTTTTCACATGAATATCATATGTATTTGACATTAAACTAATAGTATATCCTGCTTTATGTAACCGTTCTATGATTTCTTCCATATCTGGAGAGATATGAGTGACTTCAGAATATAATTCGAACCATAAAGCTAAATAATACTCAATATTAACTTTTTTTGGGGGAAGCGCACCCTCCTTCTTTTGATTAGGATAATAATAATAATCAAAAATTAATTCTAAAAACTCACGAGCATTTATTCTCCCAGAACTTAATCGCCTTCTATGTTTCGCCAAATAAGGATCTTCTTTCGATATAGAAGTTCCTAAATCAGCATTAATTACTTCAATTAGATTTTTGACTATATTAGGTGATTCAGCCATTACGCCCGCGAAATCAAAAATCCAGTGCTTCAATTTATATAATTTGACTTTCTGGGTTCCAAATATCTTTTTATTATAATGCTCTGGATCTTCCTTATACTTTTCTTCCCATTTTTCTGCCATAAAAATAGATCTCGAAATAGCTATTCAGAGGTTTATCTACATGATACTTGAAAAAATACCTTATTATAATAAAAATAATGTTCTATTTTATTATAAAAACATATTTACGGTCAAATAAGAATTTAGTTAAATAACCAATAGTTAAAGCTACCACCATACTTACTTCTAAAGGGGTGTGTAAGAAATTAGTCATTAAGAACTGAATCCCAATGTTCTCAATAGTAGTAATGATGGCAAAAAGGAAATACTTAAAGAATTCTTCAGAAGTTTCTTTCAATATTATCATAGTACTTTTAAAAACCACAAACTTATCTAAAATAAACTTTACTATGTAGGTTATTCCAACCGCTACAATTGAGCCGATTAATTCAGGCATATTATATGGATGAGTTGAGCAATAGTAAATCCGTATAAACTCTAAATCCCCGAAATTTTGACAAATTATAGGAGCAAAATACAATTGATTTGATTTTTGAATTAAATAATTTAAACAGATCATAACTATAGCAAATGAAAAATAGAGCATCATCTGCCTTTTAATAGCTTTATGATTTTTGAACACTTTTGTATCTTCCATTGTTATTACCTCATTTCATCATTGTTTAGCTTAGCGCCACAATGATAACAAAATTTAGCAATGGGTTCTTTTATTTCACCGTTGCATACTGGACATCTCCTTAATGATTGAATATATGGTTCAAAAAAGGGTTCTTGAGTTGCCATATCTCGTCGTCTTCCTTTAAATAAAAAAGGTACCCAACAAATAATGGGCAGAAAAAAAAAAGGTAGAGCATACCACAAATTAAGGATTAAGGATAAAACCAAAAAAAAGACTGTTAGTATAATAAAGATAATATTGATAAGTATAATCCGTCTTCTTTGCATTTCTTTAACTCATTCTTATATAATTCTTATTTATTAATCTTTTATTTTATCTTTCCAGGATTCTGAATTATCATTCTCATTAACTTCATGACCCTCTGGTTCAAGGGAAGAGAGTTTTTGAGAGTCAGATATTCCTAATAAAGAGTTCTGTGTTTGGCTTGATACATGAAATGGACCCATCCCTTGTTGAGTTCCACCTAAAGAGCCCATAAGATCTCTAAATTTGTCTTTCTTAGATTCCTTTCCCGTTACTTTAAGAAAGAGTTTTCTTATTCCAAAGGCTAATAATGAAAATCCTAAAGAAAATCCGAAATAAACCCAAACCCAATTCTCATACATTCCGAATTGAAAAGAAAGTAAAGCAAATATCCCTAGAAATATGGCACATCTTATGGCCATTGGAGCTAACTGTTTTTTCAGCATAGTTTTCATTAATACCATCATTTCCTGCTGCAATTGGAACATAAGTAATTCATCTCCTAAAATTTGAGCCTGACGTAATCGCTCTTGAAGACTTCGTGCATCATTTCTAATTTTTTTCATAACATCTGGTTTTAAGCCAAGGATCCAATTTAATATATACCCAAAGATAACTAAGCCAATGGAAATCCACATTAATTGTAAAATAATTTCTGTTGAAAGCGGTTCAAGTGCCATATACGATCACTATATTAAAAAAATTAGGATAAAATAATAATTTTTTGATAAAATTATATTAAAACTTAAGGTTTTAAACTAAACTTATTACTACATAATCAACTTATAATCATTTATCTTAAGTTTCCGGATAAATAGCCCATCACATATTTTGCATAAAGAGTTTTAAATCTGGTTGGGATTGATGCCATTATTGCACATCCTAAGCGACATCCATCACAAAATTCAAAATTATCATTGTTTTTCATTATTTCTTTTACTTCTTTGCAGCTATAGACTCTGGAGAGCGTATGGTTAAACGGATTAAAGCTAAATAGTGGATGAATTTTACATGGATAATCGATATCTCCATTATGTCGAATAAACATATATGTTTCAGCTACATGACATCGCAATATCTTCTGATGTTTTGGAATTCCACCAAATCCACCTTTTTCTACTATCTCAATACTCACTGGATCAGTTAAAATATTTCTAAATTTCGTCCTCAACTCCCGAATTTTATTTGCCCAAATAGATAGATCTGGAATTATTTCCTGGATGTGATCTACGCGATAACTTTTTCCTGAAATATTCCATACGATATCCTCAGCGGGATATAATTCTATAGAACAATCTAATTTTTCTGCTAATTCACAGATATCTTCTAATAAATTTAGATTATCTTTCATAACTACAGTGCTTATGATGACTTTAATGTCCTTTTTGTTAGCTAATTCTATAGATTCAATGACTTTATCAAAAACTTTAATTCCTCTTGATCTATCATGTAGCTTTGCGGTTGGATAATCTAAAGAGGTTAATATAAAGTCTAATCCTTCTAATTTAGGTAAGGTTTTAGGAAGTAATAACCCATTAGAAGTTATTCCATTAATAAAATTGTGCTCAACTCCCATATGATATACTATTTCAGGGAGATCTTTTCTTAAGGTAGGCTCACCCCCAGTAATAGAGAGTGTATTGATTCCGATTTCAGCTAATTGATCAATTAAATATTTTATTTGCTCTGTAGTCATCTCATTATTAACATATGATTCAGGCAAGAAACTCACAGTACAAAACGGGCATCGGGCATTACACCTTAAAGTTATTTCAATTTGAGCTGAATACGGCGTTTTTCTTGTCGAAAAATGATTTAACAAGTAGGTTCTCATGTATTTAAAATATGTCTTTAAGCGAACGTGGGGAATATGAAGGAACACCGCAATTTTTTGAATTAAGATAATTTAGTTTCCTAAATTTATAAAATTTAATCTGAACGTTATTAAAACCATAATTAAAAGAATACTAAATTAAAATCCTAATAAATTTATTCCTATTATTTATTAACAGTATGAGTAAAAAAAAATTAAAAATAAAAAAAGATTTATAGCTCTTTACATTTCCATCCCACAGCTTTTACAGATATACTTTTTGGCGTAAATCTTCATCCCACCCATCTGGTGTAGCACTTTAGTTTTATCTTCCTCTGTATTAAAGGTAGTTCCTCCGCATTTCGGGCAAACTCTTCGACCTTCGACAGGAGGTTTCTCTTTCATCTTTTCTTCCTCTTGTTGTTTTTCAACAAGCTGAGAGGGTTTGACGGTAGATGGTGCGGAAATTGATGCTGAAGAAGATGTGCTAGCAGGAGCAGGTGTAGGTTGAGGAGCAGGTGCTTTACTTCCCATCTCCAAGACTTTATCAAGTTTTCCATCTATTTTTTTTAACATTTCCATTACTTTTTCTTCGAACTCTGACAAAATTAATCTCCTCTTTTTTATTAGGAATTTTGTTCTAGAAAAGAAGTAATAGATTTTTTTTAAAAATTTAACTAAAAAGAAAATTTGGAATTTTTTCAATAATTAAAAAAAATTTTAGAAAATCGCATAAAATAGCATTGAAACATTAAAACTTTAAAAGTATAAATAATTATAAACCTAATTTTATTTAATAGCAATTTAAATGTTTAAATTAAGATAAAAAGGAGTAAAATCAAAATGTTTTTAATAACCGAAGCATCTAGAAAAGCGCTAATCGGTTTAAGAGACCTTAGTATGATGAAATGGTATGTAATCCCTCTTTTAGCAATCATAATCTATATTTACAATAGTGAGACTGCCAAAGCAAGAGAAACAGGTGATTGGAATCCAATATGGGCAGGGTTAACGATTTTTGGTATGGACTTTATTAATGAGACATGGAATGGAATTGTATTTGCTGCTACGCAACATTCAGCAGTTTGGACAACTCCAGGGGATACCGGTTTTAGGGTTTTTGTTGGTTGGAACATTGAAATAATATTTTGGTTTCTTATAGCGGGGATTTTATATTATAAAGCGCTACCACCTGATCCAAACGAAAAGGTACTGGGGTTACCTAATCGATGGTTTATGGCCCTACTTTATTCCTTTCTTTGCGTATTTGTGGAATGTTTATTAAATATCGGGGGAATTTTAGTATGGGAATACTGGTGGTGGAATCTAAGTTTTGTTGGTGTATGGCTAATATATATTTTTGGGTACTTTATTTTCTTCGCAGCTGCAAATATAGTCATAGGATTAGATGATGACGCTAAAAAAAAGAAAGTGATAGGGGTAATCTTCTTAATTCCCATAGTTTTAAATATAATCTTCTTAGGCATTCTTGGTTGGGTCTATTAAACGTTTTAAAATGATAAATTAACGGGCAAGATACGTGTATTTTGTCTTTTTTTATTTTTTCTTATTAATACTCTAATTATATTATTTTATGATTAATTTCTTTTACGATATTTAGGCAAAAATTTAATAGAGAGACATATTTCCATAGATCTTTTTTTCTTAAGTATATATAAAAAATAATAAAAAAAAGATTTATTTAATTTTGAAAATTATTTTCCGTCGTATAATTACTATTAAGCAGAACACAGTAAGAGTTATAATAAGCAGATAAAAATTTCCGAAGGGAATTTCAGCAGGTACTTCATCATGTTTGTCACCATCACCATTAGAGGTTAATAATCGAGGCTTTGGATGCTCAGGAACATCCCAATATAGTAAATACACTTTATTATCGCTAGAAGATGCTGCTACATGACTGCCATTAGCGGATATTGCAAGATCATAAGCCATACCCCCCATTTCATAACTCCAAGTATAATCTTTGTCTGTAGAGCTGGACCTATCATATAGAGTTACATTATTCGAATAACCAACTATTGCATAATAACCATCAGCTGATATTTTTGGAACATAACCGTTGGAAATAACACTCCATAGAGATTTTTTTGGAGTTTGTATTGAATTATCAAATAATCCTGCCGTAGTTGCTACACTTTTGAAACCGAGATCTCCCCAAGATACTAGATATTTTCCATCTGCAGACATATCTACACTATGTACAGCGTACCCCGAAAAGTGGTCATATTTCCATAATCTTGTTTTTTGTGTTGTATCAAAATAAGAAATATTTCCTCCACTTGAACCACTATGAGCAACAGCAATATATCTGCCATCTACAGAAATATCAATTGATTTAATATCATTGGTAGTATTAAACTTCCACATCTCAGTTTTGGAAGTTGAATATGTTTTGTTTAAGAAGTAAACAGTAGAATCCTTACCTCCCGCTGCAATATATGTCCCATCAGCAGAGATCGCCACCGAATCCACTGTATTTTGCGTTGTATAACTCCACATGGGTGTTTTTGAAGCGGAATATGTGTTATTAAATAAAAAAATTTTGTGAGAATTCCAAGTTCCTACAGCAATATAAAAACCATCGAGGGAAATTTCAACTGAATATCCATAATCCCCTAAAGAATAATTCCACATTGGTAACTTATTAATTGAGTAGGTATTATTGAATAATGCAACGCCATCTTCACTTCCAACGGCAATATAAGTCCCATTAGCAGAGATTGCTAGATCCATTACAGCAATAGAATCTGCCATTGTAAAATTCCACATAGATTTAGAACTTGATTTATTGAATAATGATATTGTATAACTGGTACTCGCTACAATGTAATTTCCATCTTCAGATATCTCAACATTAGCTATGGTATTATCTAAGGTATAGTTTTGTAATGATAATACTGGAATTGCGCTTGATTTCAGCTTAGTCGTATTTAAAGTGTTATTTTTATCTGGTTTATTATCAAATATCGATACCGTGGGTGAAATTGGATAAAAACAACCTACCCCTAGTAGAAAAATAACACATATG
>JBHLNT010000300.1:0-3839 GCA_048941265.1 Promethearchaeota archaeon | reverse complement strand
TTTTTGTAGCGGCATACTATATAATTTCAAGACATCCTTTTGCATTTCCTGTTCACGAGACTAAGGAGAATTTTTGCGAAAAATTTAATCTTCCAGTGAGTTCCTTAGATTATTGCGTGGATAAAATAACGAGCACCTTGAACTACATTAAAATCTTAGATGATATAAATTTTCCATATTTTGTTGATCCAAAACGAGATATTAGTTTAAAATTCATAAGAAATCTTATAAAATCCAAAGTAGATAAAGCAATGATGACATTTTTAGTATATGATCAACCAATTAATTCACAATTGATTACTGAAGAATTAGTAAATGAAGCGATTTTCGAGCAAAATGCTTTTCCTGAAGAGCTATTTCGACAGTTATTTGAAATCGCTTTCGAATATGTCGAAAATGAGTTCTTAGACTATAAACAATATGTAAAATTGCAGAAGAAATATTTTATTTGAGTAGAAATAAAATTATATTAAAAATTATATTTTTTTATTTTATTTAACTCTTTTATTTTAGGGTTCCATAAAATGCTATTTTTTAAGATTAAATTTAGTATAACTTTTTCCTTTCTAATATTTTATTTACCTTAGAGAATAAACCAAGGATTAGGCTCAATTCCCTTTTTGACATTATATTTCTACCAAAGATGTTTCTGAAAGCAAAAAAAACTCGGTCCTCTTTATAAGTTCTTATTTTCAGCTTTTCAATTATTTTTTTTATGATATCAAGTAAAATTATACGATCTTCTCTATCTGCGATTAGTACAGGATGTTTACCTTGCCCAATGGTTAAATTATTGATCTTTTTAAATATTTCATATAAAATAATCCCACAAGCATGAGATAAATTTAACGCAGAATAATTATTACTAGTGGGAATCCGTATAAGTATATCAGCAAGGCTAATTTCTTCATTTGTTAAACCTCGTGATTCTCTTCCGAAAAGAATTGCGATTTTTAAAGGCTTAGAAGATATTGGGAAAGAAATATCTTCTGGAAAAATTGCCAACCTTCTTATGTTTGTATAGCTTTTTCCTTGAGCGGTTGTTGCTATTACATAATCAAATCTTTTAAGAAACTGTTCAAATTCTAATAAATGATTTTTTTGATCTTTTATATCTACAATATCTGCGTTCAAAAGGATCTCTTTCCCATGCATTGCAAATCCTTGAGTCTCATAACTAAAAATATTTTCATTTGCTTCAATCGGATTAAAAATAACAAGTTTTTTAAAGTTAAAATTTTCCATAACACGACTAATTGCCCCAATATTACCTGAATGTTCTGGTTTAACCAAGACAATTGTAAAGGATAAATTCTCATACTCTCTAGCTCGATTAGTTTCTTGAAATGATTGAATTTCACTTCTTCTATTCTTTTTATCCATCCTTCTAACCTCTTTAGCTTTCTAAAAAATCTAATATTAACTTATTAACCTCAAAAGCATTTGAAATAGTCATGAAATGACCTGCTTTTTCAATAATTTTTAAATTACTGTTTGGTATTCTCTTATTCATCTCAATCATTAAAGTTTTTGGCATTAATCTGTCATTTGAAGCAGCAAGCAGTAATGTATTATTTTTAATTTCGTTTAGTTGATCATAAGTGTTATGTTCTTTCATAGCATTCCCTTGGTTTATAATGTCTTGAGCTCTTGAAGGGTTAATAGTACTCTCGTATATTAAATCTTCTAAAGAAAAAGCATTATGAAATACTTTTTTCGGATTATTTTTGAGTTCTTGTCTGAATTTTTGATGAAAAACAAACACTGATTTATTCCAAAATGCTTTTATTGGATCTATTTTTATCATCTCAATTTCTTTTATACGATTATTGAGCACAATATCAACAGCCTCTAAATCATCAAATTTAGCATTTGTAGCAATCAATATGAGTTTCTTTACATGCTTAGGATATTTCAAAACAAAATTTTGCGCAATCATTCCTCCAAATGATCTGCCAATGAGGTGAGTTTGTTCAATCTGTAAATAATCTAGCAAATTTTTGATATCTTTTACAAGCATCTCCATAGTATATGGGTAATTTGGTCTATCAGATTTTCCAGTCCCCCTTAAGTCGAAAGTGAGTGTTTTATAGTATTTACTAAATTCAATAATCTGAGGTTTCCAAATTTCTTTTTTTGAGCCAAAACCATGGATAAAAGTGACTGGAAATCCTTCTCCTTTAATTTCATATGAAATATTAATACCATTTACATTTGCTATGCTCATAATAAGATTAAATGGCGTGGATTTAATAATTGTTTATAAATTTATATAAGATGAGAATGAAAGTATGATTGATAAGATCAGTATTTTTATGACTCTTATTTATAAATTGTATTAAAACTTAAGATTGAGATTTAAAAAATGTCTGAAAATATTATTGAGCAAATTAGTAAAACTACTTTTAAAGGAGATTATAAATCAATAGGCAAATTGGTAAGAAAAGCACGTAGACAGGGGCATTCTAACGAAGAGATTATAAAATCACTTTCGACAGGTTTAATTAATGTGAGTAAAAAATATAAAAAAGAAGGTATGTTTTTAGATGACATTATTAAAGCAGCTGGAACCTTCGAAGCAGGCTTTCAATCACTTGGTATTCAAGATGTGTCAAGAGAACCTGAAAGCAAAGTTGTATTAGGTGTTATGGGTGGCCCTTGGACAATTGGGACTAATATAATTGCTGCTAATCTTAAAGCTCATGGATTTGAAGTTATTGATGCGGGTTCAGACATCTCTCCCCAAAAATTAGCAGAAACTGTTAAAAAATCAAATGCTAAGATCGCTGCAACCGCAATATATTTAATGCAATCGATAAAAGAAATCAAAGACTTAGAAGATGAATTATGGAAACTTGGAATCCGTCATAAAATGCGAACAATCTTGAGTGGCCCCGCTGCTTCAAAACATTTAGCTGAAAAGTATAATTATGACTCATTTGTTGTAGATGTTAATCAATTAATTTATAAGGTAAAAGAATTTTCAGAAGATCTTAAATTAGAAATGACTCCTTTTCAAAGAGTAATGACTTCTGTTAATCATAAAGAACCTGATAGAGTTCCATTTATGCCATTTGCTCAAACATTTACAGCTAAATTTGCAGGTATTCCATTTTCGGAATATGTTAGTAAAGCAGTAAATTTTTTTGAAGGACAGCTAAAGGCTTACAAATTTTTTGGATGGGATGCTCTTTGTTTTTCTTCTGATGTTGGGATGTATGCTGAAGCTTTAGGCGCAAAAATAGAATTTCCGTATGATGATGTACCAAGAATTTCAAAACCTGTTCTGAACCATACTTCGATGTATCAAGATTTTGAGAAGCTCAAAATACCCAATCTTAAGAAGACAGGGAGATTAACTGAATCCATAAAAGCTATTGAAATGGCTAAAAAAGAATTAAAAGATGAAGTCCCTTTAATTGGATGGTTAGAGGGCCCATTTCAAGGAGTTACACTATTAGCAGGTGGAGATCCTATGCAGTTTTTCTATGTCTTAGAGCATCCAGATGAATTTAAAGAAATCTTAGATTGGTATGTAGAATTTATTAATGAAGTCGCTCGAAAAATGTATGAAGTGGGTGCAGATATAGTTGGTGTGGGAGAAACAGCTGCTTATTTTATGTCACCAGGTTTTTTTGAAGAATTTTGTTTGAAACCTGAAAAAAAAGCATGTGGTATAATAAAAAATATGGGAATGATTCCACTTATTCATTGTTGTGGGTACGTTCCTCAATGTATACACTTTGCATTAGATACTAATCCTGGTGGTGCGATTCAATTTGATTATCAAGTTGATTTACAATGGGCAAAAAATCTTATTGGAAACGATTTGACAATTA
>JBHLNT010000089.1:0-16114 GCA_048941265.1 Promethearchaeota archaeon | reverse complement strand
TAATATTATCTGAGCAATATTAATTTCTGTCGGATTTATGTCGGAATTGTATTTCAGAGATTATTATACTATTAATTTTCTCAATAAATATTTCCTTCAAATTACAAAATAAGGTTATATCTTCTATCGACTACTCATTTAGGATTATCTTCATTAACTAATAATACTCTTTAAACTAAGCTTATCGGTTTTCATTACATAAATAAATATAAAATTTGAAATTATTTAGAAAAAGAGCCATTAAACACGCCATACGAAGAAGAGTAGAAAGAACATAGCTCCCATCATTGCTAAAAGGAAAATCATTTGAATTTTTCCTTTACTTTTTTGTTTCTGTTCATATCCGAGATATTTATCTCTACAAGCTTGTGAGCAAAATTTTTTATCGGGGGGGATCGCTTTTCCACATATACTACAATGGGAATGCGGACCCCATTTTTTTTTAATTTGGTCTTTCCAAGAAGGTTGAGACATTTTTTAAATTTTTTATTTTAATAGTCTTTATTATTATAGTTAAATAACTAAAATTAAAATAACTTTTCATATCTCCAAATTCATATAATCAAAAAATTTTTTAACTAAAATTTTTAAGAGTACAAAAAGATTAACATTATTTTACTTTTTTCTAAAACATTAAAATTAATTTAAATTGAATTATTTGATTTATTATCAGCACAAACGTAAATAAAATTGAAGGAACTAAAGATGTGAACAATTCATGATCATTGCAGAACTAAAATATAATCACCAAGATATTAAGAGAGGTTATACAAATCGTACATTATATATTAATTTGAGTACAAATGAGATTAAAATCAAAAAAGTCACGAAAGAGATGAAAGAAAAATTCATTGGAGGAAAAGGATTTAATCTATGGCTTATGTGGAATAGCCTTCCTAAAGAAAGAATCATTAACTGGGATGATCCAGAAAATGAAATTTGCATTGCAACAGGACCTTTAGGAGCAAGTACATATTATCCTGGTGCGGGAAAATCGAATGTTACAACGATTTCTCCGTTAACGGGCATCGTAATTGATAGTAATGTTGGAGGATATTTCGGTCCATATCTAAAATTTTCTGGTTTTGATGCTATCGAGATTCAAGGCAGAGCTGAAAGGGAAGTAATTTTATATATTAATGGGCAAAACCACATTATTCAAATAATTGAAGTGATTGAATCAGATAAAATCTCTGAATTTTCGCATATTTTAACTCAGCAACTGACTGAGAAATATGCAAAAGAACCAAGTCCCGGGGAAATGCAGAAAATTTCCGTCGTAAGTACTGGACCTGCTGCTAAATATACACGGTGGGGCATGCTTAATTTTTCTTGGTTTAGCAAAAGGAGAAAGTGGGCTTCCTATAAGCAAGCAGGGAGGGGTGGAATCGGGACGGTTTTTTCTGATAAAAAATTAAAGGCACTTGTATGTAGAGCTCCAAAATATGATGCTAAAATGAATAATCCAGCTGATCTGGATACTTTGAGGAAAATTGGAAAACAACATCACGGAGAGATAGTAAAATTAGATCCTAGTCATAATCAAATGCGTTTTGTTGGAACTGGATATCTTCCAGATATAATGAATGCGACCGATTTACTTCCTACAGAAAATTTCCGATTTGGTCAACATCATCTAATTAAGGATAAAGAAATACCGTTTAATAGGCAAGTTTGGTATGAACTCTTTAAAGAAGATACAGGAACCGGGGCTGATGGTTGTTGGCTTGGCTGTTCTGTAAGTTGTTCGCATTATAAGCGTGGGTATATAGTAAAGACTGGTCCGTTCAAGGGCGAAGAGATGATTGTTGATGGGCCGGAATATGAAACAATCGCAGGATGTGGTTCAAATTGGGGAGTTTGGGATCCCGAATGGGTGCTCGAAGTTAACTTCTATTGTGATACCTATGGATTAGATACAATTTCTGTTGGAACAGGAATCGCATTTGTAATGGAATGTTATGAGGCAGGAATTCTTAATAGAGACTTTACTAATGGACTTGAATTGAAATTCGGTAATGCTGAAGCTGCTCTAGAGTTAATTCATCAGATGGCAAGAGGAGAGGGATTTGGTATTATTGTTGGGCAAGGTGTAAAAGAAATGAAACGCATTTTTACTGAAAAATATAATGCGGATCCTAACTTTCTTCAGGACATTGGCATGGAACATAAGGGTTTAGAATTTTCTGAGTATGTTACAAAAGAGAGTCTCACTCAGCAAGGAGGCTATGGATTCACAAATAAAGGGCCCCAGCATGACGAAGCATGGTTAATTTTTGAAGATGTCGTTAGGGGTTCAATCCCAAGTTTTAGGGATAAAGCGGCAGCATTACGATTTTTTCCCTATTGGAGAACTTGGTTCTCTCTAAATGGGCTATGTAAGCTCCCTTGGAACGATGTAGTTTCTGAAAAAAATTATGAGCTGCCAATAAAGGATCCTGATACAGGAGAATTAATTCAAGCTAAAATTCTTTATCATATTGAATGGTATGCTCAATATTTTTCAGCAGTGACAGGAAGAGATTCAACTATAGATGACTTAGTTAGGGATTCAGAAAGAGTATATAATTTTCAGAGAATCTTTAATATTCGACAAGGCAAGGGACTTCGAGAACACGACTCAAACTTACCTTATCGTGCGGTTGGACCAGTAACAAAAATAGAATATGAAAGCCGTAAGGAGAGATACGATGAACAACTTAAAGAATTAGGATTTGAATTAAATGGATTAACTATGGAAGATAAGATCAAATTTTTGAGAGAATATCGTGAAGATCAATATATAAAGCTTCAAGATGCGGTATATAAGGAACGCCGCTGGACGAAAGAGGGATGTCCTACAATAAAGCTCATAAAAGAATTAAGAATTGATTATGATGATGTAATAGAATATATTAAACCATACCAAGATAAATAGAGAAATTTATAAATAGATATTCTTTGAGTTAATCGATTTATTAAATTGAAAAATAGAAAGCTCCAAATTAATTACCCTTACCAGTAGGTGAAATAATGGTCCCCATAAATTTAGCCGTTCCATTCCAGTAATTCTCAAAGTTATTTAAATCAGATCCAGACATGACTAAGATATTCATATGACTTCTTTTTAGAATTTGTAAGGAAACCGCATCAAAAATACGATATTCTCCGGCGGCAGCTTGCTTATCATCTGAGGATCTCAGAATAATGTTCTGTAACTCTTCATATGATATATTTTGAAATAATTTTGCATCTTTATGTTTTTTTGGATCTTTATCATAAATCCCTTTTACATTAGTCAGAAGAATTAATTCCTTTGCTCCTGAATATTCCGCTACTTCAAGAGCAACTGAGGTGGTAGATTGTCCCGGTTGTAGTCCCCCCATGATGATAATTTTCTTAAATAATGTTGCTATGGAAAGTTCCTCGATTGATTTCGGAACTTGGGGATACGCTAATACTCCAAAAGATGTAATAAATAGTTTAGAGTTTAATCGAGAGATTTCTATTCCAATTATATCACATAGCGCTTCATTTCCTTTTAAGGATCTTATTGATTCTATGTATTCTCTTGCTAATAAACCACCTCCACAAACAATAATAAGAGTATCAAAATCGGGTTTATTTTTTATGATATCACAAAAATCCGAAATTTTTTGTAAATTAATCTTTTTATCCTTTGTAAATAAAAGTGAACCGCCAATTTTTACTACAATAGTTCCTTTTCTGTCCATAATATTTTCATTCAATTTTTCTTTGTATTAATATATAGTTGATTAGATAAATTAAGTTACTCCGGATTCATGACTGAAAACATAAAAAGCCTTAGTATTGAAGTACCCCATAGAATATCAGGATTCTTTGAGATTGTTGATGAGATTGATGGTAAAAAGATAATGTATCCAGAACATATAGGATCTAGGGGCGCTGGATTTAATCTCAATGCTGTTGGAAAAACTACGATAATTGTTGAGCCTCTTGATAATAATGAGGAAGATATAATCAAGATATATATCAATAATGAGGAATTTAATGAAAAAGCCGAAACAACATATTTCATTGTTAAATATATAACCTCATATTTAAAAAATCCAATTAGTATTAAAGTTTATCATAATTTTGATTTACCTGTAGGATGTGGATATGGAGCAAGTGGTTCTGGCGCATTAGGGACTATTTTTGGATTAAATAAGATTTTAAATCTAAGGTTAAGCTACAGTGAGCGAGGGCGTGTCGCACATATCGCCGAAGTTATAAATAGGACGGGATTAGGGACCGTATGTGGATTATTAGCAGGAGGTCTATGTGTTTTAAAAGAGCCCGGTTATCCTTGTATTTATGAATCTATCCCAGTTCCAGAAAATCTTATTATAATTTGTGGTTCTTTTGGAGCAATTCAAACAAAATCGGTTTTGACCTCTCCTCACCTAAAATTAAAAATAAAAGAAGCTGGTAAAAAAGCTTTAAAAAAATTATTAAACACTCCTAATATTAAAACGTTCATTACAGCTTCATTTGAATTTGTAAAGGATACTAACATACTAAACATCTTGAATTTATCAAAAATAGAGGAATTAATTGAGGATCTTAATAATTTAAACATATATGGTGCAAGTATGAATCAATTAGGACGATCTGTTTATGCAATTTGCGAAAAATCAGATCAAAAAAAAGTATTAGAAACATTTGATGGTTTTAAACCCGAAATTAAAATATATATTTCAGCCATAAATAAGAATAGGCCACGATTTTTGCCAATTACCTAAATTAAGATTCGTTTAATGCTCTTGATTTTTCTGTGGCTACTTCTACTGCTCTCATTAATGTTGCTCTCAACTTAGCTCTTTCAAGTTCATGTAAGGCTGTGATAGTAGTTCCTCCAGGCGAGCATACCATATCTTTTAACTCTCCAGGATGTTTACCAGTTTCTAATACTAGTTTTGCAGCTCCTAAAGCAGTTTGAGCTGCTAATTCAATGGCAACTTTTCTAGAGAGCCCCATTTTCACACCACCATCTGCCAATGCTTCAATTATGACGAAAAAATAAGCTGGTCCACTTCCAGATAAACCAGTAACCGAATCTAAATGTTCTTCGTCTAATTCCACGACCAATCCGCCTGAATTAAAAATTTTCTTAATGAAATCTATACTGCTTTCATTTATTTTTTTATTATGAGTAATTGCGGACGCTCCTGCTCCAACCATTAATGGGGTATTCGTCATTATACGTATAATTCCCACGTCATTATTAATGTATTTTTCTATATGTTTGATAGCGACTCCTGCCGCGATCGAAACTATCGTCTGTTCAGTAGTGATATGTGGACCAATTTCTTCCAATACGATATTAACTACTTGAGGTTTGACGGCTAATAAAATATAATTTGAGGTTTGAGCTAAATGGGAATTATTTTGAGCGATTTTAACTTGTAAATCTTTCAAAATCTTTTCCGTAATAGAATTATCCTTGTCATAGACAATGATCTTGTCCTTGTCCATAACGTTATTTTTAATGATTGTTCTTAATAACGCAGAACCCATAGTTCCAGTTCCAATTATACCTAATTCATTTTCAAACATAAATAGTACAGCGCTTATTCTCAAATAAATTTTGTGATTTATATAAAATACATTGAACGATGGTACTTATATTTTTTAATTTATTTAAAAAGTAATATTAAAATCATCACCAATAAGCTGGCAATCGCTTATTCCATAATCATCCCATAGGTTATGTTCTAAAATAACTTCATTTTTAGTTAGACCTACTAGGCGGAATTCATAATTTTGAAAAAATTTTATACCATTCTGGTATTTTTGTGGTAATTTTATGCATATTGAAGCAATACCCTTTTTTTTTTGAATCAATATGAAAGATTTTAAGAGCGTTGTTCCTATATATTTTCTTCGATATTTTGGATTTACATATATTAAATGGAGATATATCGTAGGAATAAGATTTTCTATTGAATCTATTTTATGAATTTGTTGTTCTGATACCAATATTCCTGCTAAAATGTTATCATAATAGGCGGTTAAAATAAATAACTTATTTTTTAGAAATTTTATTTGAAAATCATCGATAAACTCCAAAAATCCTTGAGCACAAAGCTTTAAATCAAACAGATCGTCAGCATTGGCAACTTTAATTAAAAAATCCTTATTAGATTTATACAATCTCATATTAAATCTTTCAATCAAGTAATTTCATTTTCAAATTTTCTATAAGTTCTGCTTTAATTAATCCATTATTCCTATCATATCCCTCGCAAACGATACTTCTCACACCTATTAAATCTGGTGAAATTTGTTTAATTTTCACGAGATCATTATACTTAATTTTCCCAGCTAGAGCAACTTTTAAATTAGAATCTTGTGCCTTTTCTTTGAATTCAATTAATTGTTCGATATCTAAAAAATCAAATAGACCTTTCTCATCCTTAATATATGTATCAAGCATAGCAAAATCAGAGCCAGATTCTGCAGCTATAGTTGGTATTGCTAAAAAATCTGGTGAACTTTTCATCCTCGATCGATCTGCATAACCGGCCACTACAACCATAATTTTCTTGTTAAAATCTTTTACGGCCTTAACTACATTTTTCATTAATTTTATTCCTTCCAATTCGTTTCTTGGACCTTTCAATCCCACTTTTATAATATCTGCTCCTGCTACTGCTGCTCCTAATGCCGCTAGCGATGCGCTACCGGGTAAGTATGGGAAATCTCCAATCGTAGCACTTAGAAGTTGTGAACTATGAATGGGTATTAAATCTTTCATGGCCTTAATTATCCAAGGGAAATTTGCTCCTAAAGAGCCTTCCCTTGGGTTTTTACAATCAATATATTTAACTCCACCAGCATTCACAATGGTTTTAGCTTCTTCCACGTTTTTAGGACTAATTAATAATTCTATTTTATTATTAGCCATAATTAATCATTAAGAGAAGATAATTTTAAAAAATTTTTTCCTAAGTAATTTTTCTTTATTTTATTATATATATTTATTAATTTATAATCTTACAATTAAAAATTATAATTTAGCGATTATCTGCAAAACTAGACCTTTCTTGAAAAAATTATTTAGATAATTATAAAAATAAATATTTTATATTTATTTTATAATAAAATTACTACAAATATACTTGATAAAAGAATGTCTCCAAAAGAAATTACAAAAGTAGAACTCACAGAAGAAGTCTTCAAAGAACCTATTGAAGTAATTAACAAATTATCAAGCCATATTGATGGGCTAAAATACACCAAAGTGATTCAAACTTTTGTTATGGAAAATCGAGATTTAAATCTGGTTTTAACAAAAGGAGGATCCGACTACTTTAAAGGCAAAATTGTGTGGATTGGCAATAAAAAAGATGATTCTGAGGGAACCATTTTTTGTGTGGACACTGGAAGTGAGATAAAACAAATTAGCCCAACTGCAGAAAATTCTGATCAAGTGATTTTAGATATTAAGAAAGAAACAATTAAGGTTTCTACAGTTTCTAAATCTAATTGTGCTGTTTGTGGAAAAGAAATTGAAATTTTTGATGACGTTTCGGGTTGTCCAATTTGTCAAACAAAAGCACACCGCGAACATTTACTAGAATGGATTAAGACAAAGCATTCTTGTCCTATTTGTAAAAAATCTCTGAATGTATCATCTACAGGTGTTATTTTTATAGATTAAGAGTAAAACTTCATATAAACTTTTTTAAATCATCAATATTTAATGAACCATCATAGAGAGCTGTAGCGATTAGCACTCCAGAAAAATTATTTTTTTGCATCATCTCTAAATCATTGAATTCTTTCACACCTCCTCCAATTAATAGATTACCCTGAAATTGATTTCGAAACCTCATAAATAAGGGGGGAATACCACCTATCTTTTGGCCCACCCTAAATAAATCTAGAAGGATAATTTCCTTTATTTTTAATTTATTTAAAATTTTAACTAATTTAAGGGGATCTTGGTTTTTTAACTCCTTTAAATTTGAAATAATCTTCCCTTGATACATATCAACACTAATACTAAGTCGATTATTGCCCATCACCCGCAATCCTTCTTCTATGACTTCAAAATTCTTTATAGTTTCTAATCCTAAAATTAACTTACTTAAATTATACTTTGAATAAATTAGAATCTCATTTTTATGGGTTATTCCAGGATCCAACATGACATTTAGGCCCGGAATTTCTAATATCTTTAATAATAAATTATGATTAGGATTTTTTTTTATGATGGCATCTAAATCAGCAATATATACCTCATTAAATTGAAATTTGTGATTAAGTATTTTAATAATTTCTAATGGATCTGATGAATTCAGAATTTTCGATTTAAGGGGTTTATATTTATCTCTTTCACCTTTGATTGCATGAACTGCCATCGAATTTAATATATCTATAACAGGTATTATTCTAAAGTTAGCCATTTTTTTACCTAAGGTTATTAAGTAAATTTCTAAAAAAAAAGGAGATGATATTTCAAATATTAGATTTTTAAATATAAATATTATGAATTTTGCAATTTTAACAGTTTATTAAAAAATTTAAAAGCTTGATAACCCCAGTGTTCTTAGTTTAATTGAGTATACTTTCAAAATCTTAGATTTATTAACAAATGGGCTTTTTAAAAATCAAATAAATTAAAAAACTTGAGAAGTCTTTAAATTAATTAATAATTCTTGAATAATTTTATTTTTAAATAATAGTATCTAAATAATTTTAAACCAAACTCTAATTGTTAATTTTAATGTGTTTTATATGAAGACAGAAGCGTATATTAATAAAATCGTTGAGGATACTGGCCTAACCAGAAATGAGATTAAAAATATGGTCGAAGAAAAAAAGAATGAATTAAAAGGGTTGATATCTGAAGAAGGTGCATTATTTATTATTGCCAAAGAATTAGGAGTTGATGTAAAAGATGAAAATAAAGATTTATTAAAAGATATTGAGATAAATATAGCAGATATTACTCCTAATATGAAAAATATTACTTTAATTGGCAGAGTTAAACAAATAAATAAGATTTTTAGCTTTAATAAAAAAGACGGCGGCACTGGGAAAGGAGGATCATTTATATTGCACGATAATACAGGTGAGATTAAAATTGTAGTATGGGACGAGCACATAAAAATTTTAGAACATCCTGAATTTGAAAGAAATCAACTGGTAAAGATTTTAAATGGATATGCAAGAAAAGGAAAATATGAGGGAACTGAAGTCCACATTGGAAGATTAAGTAAGATTATAATCTCACCTGAAGATGTAGATTATAAGAAATATCCTAAGATTAAAGAAGAATTCATTTCTATAAAAGATTTAAATTTATCGTTACCTTCTGTTTCGATTGAGGGAAAAATAATTCAAATTTTTCCAATAAAAGAATTTAATAGGAAAGATGGTGAAAAAGGTAAAGTCTGTTCTTTAACACTCATGGATTCTACAGGATCAACAAAGGTTACTTTTTGGAATGAAGATACAGAAAAAACAAATGGGTTAACTGTTAATGATATTATATCCATTACCGACTTAAATCCACGATTAAGTGCTTTAGACTCAAAATCAATTGATCTTTTTTGTACAAGATATTCCATTATAGCAAAAAAAGATAAAAAAATCAAAATAGAAGGTGAATTCACTGAAAATATTAAGGAACTTCAAGAGAAACGGGGTTTAGTTTCATTTAAAGGAATAATCTCCTCAGTTGACAATCTTAAAAAAGTTACTATGAAAAACGGTGAGGAGATCTATTTATTGGGATTGGTGATTAGTGATAAATCAGATGGGATAAGAGTAACCATTTGGCGAGAAAAGGCAGAAGAATACTCAGAGAAGTTAACTATCGGAAAAGGTGTATTAGCAAAAAATGTTTTAGCAAAATATAGTAATTTTTCTGGTAGAAATGAAATTTCCTTAATTAATGATTCAATTTTGGAATTTATTGAATTAGAGATAAAAAATTTAAAAAAAATTGAAACTCCAAAAAAGGATCTAAGCTCCAACTTTACCGGAAATTATACTAAAATAAATACTATTAATGCTTCTGGAACGATCGAAATTAAGGGTTTTGTTGCAAAGGAGCTAAACAATATAACTATTTATGAAGCATGTCCTTCATGCTTCAAAAAAATTGAGAATTGCTCCTGTGATGACAGGAATAAAACTGAATATAGAATGATTTTTAACCTGATAATAGATGATGGAAGCGGAACCATAAGGACAACATTTATAGGAGATATAGCAGAAAATTTCATCGGGGAAGATACAGAAAAGATATTAAAAATTAAAGAAACTCCCGATTTTGAAAAATTTTTAAATAAGAAATCATCAGAATTTCTAGGTAAAGATATTATTATTAAAGGAAGAGCAAAATTTAGCGATTACTCAAATTTATATGAAATTGTTGCTTATGATTTTAAAGAGATCAATATTAGTGATGAGTTAGAAAAGGTTATGAAAGAAATAGAAACATAGTTTTTAATCAGCTAATAACTTTTTTTAATAACTTAAATCTAATTAATAATATGAAAACTTTTTTGTTTTACTTAGTTTTTTGACAGAATGTACGTGTTTACTTCATTTTTTGTGATGTAATTATGAAAAAAGTTGATATAATTGGTTTAGGAGAGGTTGTTGTTGATTGGGTAACTGAAATACCACATTTTCCAAAACCTGATGAAAAGATAGATGCCATTAGTGAGAATCATTTTTCTGGGGGAGTTACTGCTAATTATTTAGTTTCTATTGCACGACTTGGTGTATCTTGTGGATTTATAGGGGCTGTTGGAGATGATTCTTACGGTGAATTCTTAATTGAAGATTTTAAGAAGGAAAATGTCGATACATCATTAACTCTTAAAAAAACTGGAAAAAAAACCCCGATCAATTTTATTTTTGTCACAAAAGGTGAAAAAACAATTATCCAATCACCCCATATGCAAACTACAAAAATAGAGATATCGGATTTGGATGAAAATTATATTGTAAGTTCCAAACATTTGCACACTACAATGATTCATCCTAATATTGCAAAGCAAGCAATTAAAATAGCTAAGGATAATGATGTAACGCTAAGTATAGATTTGGAATCTCAAATTGCTCAAAGAGGATGGAATAATTTAAAAAATGAACTACTAAAGAGCAATATTCTAATCCCAAATAAAGAAGGTGCGAAATCTATTACTAGAAGTGACACACCAGAAGAAGCCGCAAGCATTTTAATTAAGAAAGGAATTCCCATCGTTATTATAACCCTTGGAAATAGAGGAGCTCTAATTACGACAAAAGAGTATCAAAAAATAGTACCAACCTATAATATTGAAAAAATCATAGATACTACAGGGGCGGGTGACGTATTTAATGGAGCTTTTACAGTAGGGTATTGGATTAAGGGATGGGATCTCGAAAAATCATGTAGATTTGGAAATGCAGCAGCATCTTTAAAGATTCAAAAGCTTGGGGCAAGGACAGGAATGCCTACAGAAAAAGAATTGATTAAATTTTTAAAAAATAATAACGATCCTTTTTTCTAAATGTATTTTTACTATTTCCCACTATAATCCCTCATAGAATCGAAAGATTTATATATTTAAATTTTATATTATACTTTGCTACACGGGTTACGCAAGAATTTCAGTCACTTTAATTTACATTTATCAATTTACATGGATTTTTTTATAAAAATATCAACAATAACTTGATATTTAAATATTTTAATTTTAAATTTTGAAAAGAGGTAAATAATATGGAAATAAAATCAGATTTTAGTAATTTAGCAAATTTATGCCCTGAATGTGGGGGTAAAATTATTTCAATTCAAGAAAAGGGGGAGGTTGTATGTGGTCAGTGTGGTTTAGTAATTAGTGAAAGAATATTAGATATATATCACAGTGGCAAACGCGCATTTACAAAACAAGAGAAGGAAAAAAGAGAAAGAACTGGATCTCCCATTTCAATTTTATTACCCGACATGGGATTAAGTACCGTTATAGATAAAAATAACATTAAAAATCCCGACTTAAAAAGAGCTGCTAAATGGAATTCTCGAATGACATGGGATAAACGAAATATGTTAATTGCTACTACTGAATTAAAAAGAATAGGTAGCAACTTAAATTTACCCGATCATATAAAAAAAGAGGCAATCCGCCTTTATAAAGAAGCATTTAAAAGAAAATTACTCAGAGGTAGATCTATAAATGGAATGGTTGCCGCATGTTTATATTTTGCATGTAGAGAGAAAAAAATTCCGAGAACCCTTCAAGAGATTTTAGACGAGACTTCTGAAAGTGCTAAGAATGTGAGGAGATGCTATAGGACTTTAATAAGGGAGCTGAATTTGAAAGCCCCCTCTACAGATCCCATTTCACTTATTCCTCGATTTATAGCAGAATTAGCATTAGATACTAATATAGAAAAAGCAACAGTCAAAATTTTACAAACTTTTATTGGGAAATATTCCACAAGTGGTAAAGATCCGAAAGGTCTATGCGCAGGAGCATTATATTTAGTATGTAAAATGCGTAATAAAAAAATATCACAAAAGGAAATTGCTAATCTTATTGGAGTGACCGAGGTCACCCTTAGATCTCGATATAAAGAGTTAACTAAAAAATTGAATATAAAAATTGAACTTTAAAAAATCCTTTTCCTATATTTCTTTTTTTAATAATAATTTTATGAAATCTGGAAGAGTTAATAAATAACTCTGGGCATTGGGTAGTAAATTATTAATTTTGATAAATAATTGAGTATAATGATGCGCTCTCTCTTTTTGTTCTAAGACGTCATTACGAGTTTGTTGTCTAATCATTTCAACAGGATTCCCTTTCATGACAGCCCGCGCAGGAATAACTAAGCCCGGGGGCACTTGACTTTTATTAATAATTACTACTCCCTCCCCAATCGATGTTTCTTCAAAAATGAGACTACCTTCCATTATTTGTACATAATCCTCCAAAAAACCACCTAAAAGTGTGACTCCAGTTTCTAATATACAATATCTACCGATATGAATCGGACTTTTCTGTGAACGAGTCAACAAAATAACTCCATCGAAAATCGTTGAATATTCTCCGATGTTGATTTGAGAATTTTCGCCACGAATTATTGATCCAGGCCATACAACTACATTATCATTAATTACTACATCTCCTATTAGTGTGCTCATTGCAGACACGTAGGCCTTCTCACTGATCTGTGGTTTTTTCCCGTTATATTCGATTATTACCATAATTTTAACATCCTTTTTTATATAGTGAATATTTAAATTTAATAATTAGATGTTATTAAACTCATTTAAATTTAAGCATGTTTAATATAGCTTAGAAGACTTTTACTTCTAATTAATTAAAATCATTATATTAAAAGTAATTATAAGAGTTTATACTAATTTAATAAACGTTTAATGGATTTTTCGATTCGTATAAGAATATTTCATCATTTGGAAATTCTAAGCTTAATGTATTGGATAATCGCTTCATAGCTTTGATTTCACAATGGTAGTGTGGAATTTTTATTAAAGTCAATCCAATATCCTTGGCAAACATAGCCTCCTTATAATTGAAATCACATGAAATAAGACAATCACATCCTTGACTGATAATACGCTCTAAAAGCATCAGGTTCGGAAGCTTAGCGCCAATTAGACAAATTCTATTAATCTTTGTATTCAATTCACCAACATAACATAAATTATCTACTTCTAAATTCACTTTTATTCTTTTCAATAGATCTTGTAAGGTGAATGATTGAATTTGATTAGGATACTTTTTTGGTAAACAGATTCGTCCAATTGGAATAGCAACATTATTTTTATTTATAATATCAAAAGTTTTATCGAGCGTTAAATAAATTTTATCTAAGATAGTATCAGAAATTCCACCTTCTGCTGCTACAAAGGAAGAATTTAACACAAAAATATTTAAAGGATATTTAGAGAGTAAAGATAATTTATTTACTAAGTTTTGATTAAAATTTTTTAACGGTTCATTTATCAATCCTCGATAAGATATGATAAAATTTACTCGGTTAAGAGTAGCAAAATGAATCGCTTCTAAATTTAAATCTAAAGATAACATAACCCTTTTAATAATATTGTTAGAGTTTTTATTTCCATATTCAAGGCCATAAAACTCATTTTCAAATATATATTCTTCAGGAGATAATCTATTTCGTAATAATGAGCTAATTTCTTTAAAAAGCATATGCAATGTTAATCTTTAATTTAAGTATTAAATGAAATTTTTGTATATAAAATAAGTAAGAGTCTGCTAAAATTTTTTAAATTTTAAATAGGAGTTTTTAACTATTTTGAATTATAGAATCATATTAAATATCATAATTTTTTATTAAAATGAAGCTATAATGAATGAAAACGATTGTATTTTTTGCCAGATTGTTGAAAAAAAGATTCCTTCAAAAATTTTATATGAAGATGAGAAAAATTTGGCATTTTTAGATATTTATCCCATATATAAAGGCCATACTATTGTAATACCCAAGTGCCATTATCGTAATTTAGAAGAACTACCGGAAATTGAACTTGCGGAAACATTTAAAGTAGTTAAAAAATTAGCAACATTGATCCATAATAATCTTAAAATTGATGGATATAACGTTCTTCAAAACAATTTTGAAGCTGCTGGTCAAGCAATCCAACATTTTCATGTTCATATTATTCCTAGAAGTAAAAATGATGGAAGATTCAAACTTAAAATACCAAGAGAACAATCTACTGAGAAGGAATTAAATGAGATTCTGAATATTTTGAAAGAAAGAAGTTAATCGGTTTTGCCTTCTTTGTTGAATGTTTAATTATCCTTTGAGCAAAATTTGATTACTTTAAAAATATAGTTGAAGATAATAAGTTATGACAATAAAAGAATTTTTAAAACAAAAAACAAGGAAAATCAAAAAGAAAGTAAAAGATTTTATATATGATGAATTTGGGGGAAATTTAGTAGAATATGCTCTTTTAATTGGATTTGGGTTATTCATTTTTTTTCTATTAGTAGGTATAGTATTGTCTATGATGGATTGGACTGCAGGTCAATCAAATGAATTTTTTGAAGTAGCTGAAGGGATGGAATAACGATATGAATTATTTTTTAATTTCATCTCCATGAAGGAGATTTAATTTTAAGATATTTTAGGAAAAAATTTAGGTAATTTTGAATACTTTACCATTTTCATATGTGAAATTATACTTATCTTTCCATTCGGATAACATATCAAAAAAAAATGTGTAATCAATATTTAAATAATCTAAAAACTCATTTATTGATATGTTGTTTGCTCCTGAAAATATATTTTTTATTCTTTTATCATAAACTTCTGGTTTCTTAGCCATTCTTTTTGCCATTTCATTTTCTTCAATCTCTTTTTCTCTTTCCAACTGTTTTAAATAGTTAAAGTAGTTTGCACTATCTAAAAAATTTTCAACTATTTTACTTATAGCTTGAGCTCTTGTAGTTGCGAATTTACCAACTAATTTTTCGATTCTATTCATATATCTTTCAGTTAATGTTACAGTTGTTCTAATGGTGTCTGTCATTTTGAAAAGATAAGTCTTAGTAATATGTTAATATAAAAATAAATATATAAACTTTATGTTAATTTATGTTAATATATCATAAATAAGCATACTTATATATTAGTTCTCCTTTATGAGTAATAAGAATCAAAATTTAAGAACTAATATTAAAAAAGTCGAAAAATTGTCGAATTAAAAAAAAAGGAGGAATAATTTATGGCAAATAAAATGATGGTTAAAAGCTATTATGATTTAAACGAATTAATAACCCCGATCCAAAATAATTTAATAAAAGCTTTGCAAGAAATAGGACCTTCTACTAGAAGAGAATTAGTTGGTTTTTTAAATACTCCAAGAACAACCATTTATGATAATTTATTGAAGTTGCATAAAAGAAAAGTTGTGGAAAAATTTACACGCAATAATGGGAAAAGAGGCCGTCCATTAGTTTATTGGAAATTTACAGGTTAATTTTTTTTTTTATTTTTATATGTACAAAAAATACAAGTATAGTCTATCTAATTAAGTATTCATAATAATATTATATACTCCATAATTTCCACTGGAAAATTTAATATTAAATAATAGAATTAT
>JBHLNT010000299.1:0-3856 GCA_048941265.1 Promethearchaeota archaeon | reverse complement strand
AGATCTATGAACATTTCCAAAACTCATTTTAGGTTTTCAGTAGGATTGGAAGATCCCGATGATTTAATTTTGGATCTTGAACAAGCATTAAATCAACTTTAAGAAATAAAACATATATAGGTTATTAAAAAAAAGAAGATATTAAAAAAATAGATTTTTAATTTTTTATTCAGAACTGACTCTGTCTAATTTTTTCTTGTGTATTTCTGATAATTCTTTTTTGATCTCTTCAACCCGTTCCTTCGAAAATGGATAGAAGTATAAACAGATCATTGTTCCCACAAGTGCTAATATTGGAAAAACTACCACCAAAATTCGAAGTCCTAAAATAACGTCAGCTCCCGGATTTGGTGTATAAGTTTCCCACCCTGTCGAAGTAAATACAAGTGAAACAGTAACTATAGACAAAATCATGGAAAGCCTCATAAAAAAGTTGGTTATTCCAAAAAAGCTTCCTTCACGTCTAACACCTGTCTTTAACTCATCTTCATCGATAACATCCGCAATAATTAGATATATAAAGTAGAGCATACCTCCGAACCCGAATCCTGCTATAATAAATATCATCAAAGCACCAGTAAATGTCGATACAAAGAAAAGTGGAATTGAAGCAGCAATAAAACAAGTAATTGCAAGAGCATAAGCTTTTCTGCTACCTAATTTTACATCCAATTTCGCCCAGATAACAACTGTCAATATTCCTACTATGAATAGAATTCCTAATAAAATTGATGTTAAGAATGTATCAGTGATTGAAAGAACGTGTAAGGCATATATAGGGATTACAGTCGCAAGCAAGAGTAAAATGTACTCATAGAAGAAAAACATAATTGTATAGAGTACAAAACCTCTATTCTTTAGGCAGTATTTCAATCCTTGAAAAAAACCAAATTCATGTTCATGATCATGTTTAAATTCTTCGCGCTCAATGACTCCCCATTTTATTGCTACAAATAATGAAATACCTACTATTATTGAGGTTACAATCCCGTTAATCAAATATCCAGCAGGATTAGTAAGATCACCTATAAAAAAGCCTGGAACCAAAAAACCAATAAGCATCCCTACAGTTGCTAGAACCTGTTTAATAGTATTAACCTGAGCTCTTTCCTCTACAGATACATATAATTCCGGGAATAATGAATCAAAAAGCGTGACCATGGTGTAAAATGTGTCATAAAGCATGAGCATAATCAGAAGATATAAAAAGGTTATAAAGTTATTACCTGTAGGGGGCAACCAAACGATAATTACAATGATTACAATTGGAATAGTTCCTAAAATAATAAAAGGTTTTCTCCTTCCTATTCTGGTACGTACTCTGTCAGACATGTACCCTACAAGAGGGTCATTTATCGCATTCCAAAATGTCCAAATAATAAAGGCAAGCAATATATATGTAACTGGCAACCCAACTGCACTGAAATAGAATGAAAAGATCCATACATTAAAAGCAGTCTGAATAAACCATTGAGCAAAAGAGCCCATCCCAAAACTCCATTTTTGGCCTTTACCATATCGATAGACATCCAATTTTTCAGTATTACCAATCTTACTCAGATAAATTTCACCAATATTCTTTTTTTTTTTTAATTACGATTTTTAATAAAGATTTTAGTTTAAAATTTTAAATAGATTTTGCATTTAATTAAATTAACTTAAATATTTAGTCATGAATTCTAATGATAAAAACTGAAATCATTCTTCTGACAAATAATACCTGTTTACCGTTCCAAAACCTAAATAGAGAATATGGTTTAGATTTCGTTGAGTTAAACAAACTCTTTGCTTCAAAATCATTGGCAGAGCATGGAATTGGTTTTTTAATAAATATTTATGATTTAGATCGGCTGGATGAACATTGGAATCCAAAATTGCTAAAACAAATGATTTTTGACACAGGAGGTACTAACCAAACCTTTTTACACAATTTAGATATTCGAGGGTATAATTTGCATGATTTGAATAATATAATATTATCTCATTGGCATTACGACCATACTGGAGCTTTATATTCTATTTTAGAAAGATTAGAAAATGGAATACAGGTAATTTGCCATAGTGATGCTAAATTTGAGAGATTTTTTAAACGATCTGACGAAATTACCAAGGGTGATTTAGAGGGTAAAACTCGTGAAGAGATTTTACCCTTACTCTCAGAAGCTAAAATTGTTAATCAAGAACCGATTAATCTTGACCGAATAGAAAATTTGAATGCTAAAATATTCTTTCCAATAACGCATTATAAACTTTTAAATACTAAGGATTTAAAAATTATTTTAAGCAGTGAAATTCCAAGAAAATATAAAATAGAAGATTTTAATAACTTTTTTTCGCTACAAAATGGAACCCTGGAAATTGATAAGATTTTAGATGATAAATGCCTCATTTTTGAATATGAAGACCATGTGATAGTATTATTAGGTTGCTGTCACTCTGGACTCATGTCTACTTTGGATTATGTAAAGAATTTAATAGATAAACCGATATCCCATGTAATTGGAGGAGTTCATATGGCACATGCCTCGGAGGAGAGAATAAGAGAGACAATTGAATACCTTAGAACATTTCAAACTTATGAGAGACCGCTTTATATGTTTCCTATTCATTGTTCGGGCGAGAAAATAATCCAAGAGATAAATAAAATAAAATTTCCCGAAATTAAGGCATTTAACGCAAGTGTGGGTACAGTATTTACTTTTACATCAAATTTTTAAAAATTATTCAAAACCGATAATATTCATTCTACATTGAACCCTCTAATTTTAAAAGATTCAACTTTAGATCTGTTTGCCATACCCTACCCATTTTTCCCATAAAACCTCCTAGCACTCCATTTTTCCTTATTACGCGATGGCAAGGGATAATTAAAGGTAAGGGATTACTTTTCATAACATTGCCAATTGCTCTAAACGCTTTTGTTCCGATAGCTTCTCCAATATCAGAATATGTTGTAGTTTCACCATATTGAATGTTTTCAATTAAAAATATCATAACTTTTTGGGCAAAAACAGTTGAAAATTTCTTTTCGAAAGAAATATCAATATTTAAATCGTTAACTTCTTGATATAAATTAATTTCTTCCCCAGAGAGATAGTTTTTAATTAAATCCACTAAATTTTGAATTTTATCACTAGTATTATTAATGTTGGCTAATTCGAGCTTATTATTTTTTATAGAGTTCAATACATCCTGCTGGTTATTAAAAAATTCAATCGAATTTAATGAAATTGTTTGTTGATTTTTTAAAATCTTATAGGATATGAGAATAAATAGGTTTAAATCTTTAAATTCAAAATAGTTGGCAAGAATGATAGATCATGTGAATTTTTTTATTATGGAGTAAATGCAATAGAATTAAAAATACTTTCTATTTCCATAATTATATAAAATATATCTCTATTATTAGATATGGAATGAAAGGTAAAATAATAAATATATAATTACGCATAAAAAATTATAAAACGTTTTAAAAATTAAAAAAGGACAGATTAACAATGCCTAAAAAAGACACTAAATCGATATTGGATGATATTGAAGCTAACCAAGATGTTAAATCCCGCTTAGAAGAAAGAGTAGAAAAATTATCAATGTTAGTTGAGAAACAAAAAAGAATAATTGCCGACCAAACATCGTTAATAGAAAGACAAAGAGAAAAATTGGATAAAATGGTTGATATCCCCGACGATATTAGAGAGCTTAGGGAAATTATAGGAACTCAGAGAGCTCAAATAAATGAAAAAGAACTGGAATTAGAGCATACAAAAGGACTATTAGCTCAAACTCAAAAAGAGTTAGAGTTAACCCAAAATCGTATGAATCCTGCTCAAATTAAAATTGAAGCTGCCCTTGAAAC
>JBHLNT010000088.1:0-16179 GCA_048941265.1 Promethearchaeota archaeon | reverse complement strand
TCAAAATTCTCAGTATCAAATGTCCCCATTAAATTAAGAGAATCCTTACCATCATCAGTAAAAAGCTCTACAATGCCAAAAATTTGCTGCTTATCTCGTTTCTTTTTTTTATAACTGGTTGTAAAAGTTTGGATAATACCCTTGGGACCTATTAAAATACTCGAGAAATCGGTTCCTTGGCATTTATTGCAATAGGTTCTTGCAGGATATCTGATATTACCGCATTTATTACATTTTATAGCATTTAATTTATTTTCAATTAACCTCGGAACATTAGGGCGGGTTATCATATTTTCCATTGTAAATTACCTTTCGGTTAATATCTAGATTAATATAGAAGTTATAGATTCATAAAGCTTTCTAAAATATTTCATAATATTCCTATTTTACGAACGTAGCGATTGCGATTCTTTTTTCATTTTTTTATATTAATTTAAATCTTTCAAAAGATTTGTCTTATTATGTCTATGCCACTTGAGAAAATTACCGTTTTAGATTTATCGCGCATGCTTCCGGGTCCATATTGTACTATGATATTATCAGATTTGGGAGCGAATGTTATTCGGGTTGAGGATCCGAAATACCCCTATTCTAGCCCCCCACCTTTTTACCAGAAAGGGACATACCGTGAAAGTGCATTTAATGCAGTGCTTATGAGAAATAAAAAGTCAATTACCTTGAACTTGAAAAACGATAAAGCCCTGGAGATCTTTTATGAGTTAGTTAAACGCGCAGATGTTGTTATGGACACTTTTCGGCCGAAAGTAATGGAGAAATTAAAGATTGATTATGAAACTTTATCATCTATAAATCCATCAATCATCTGCTGTTCCATGACGGGTTATGGACAATATGGACCTTATGAACAAACTGCCGGTCATGATATAAACTATATAGGAATATGTGGAATTTTAGATCAGACTAGAGAGCGTTTAGTTTTTGGAAAAGACGAAATAGAACGGAAGCCTATAATTCCTGGTGTTCAAGCAGCTGATATCGGCGGAGGTTTAGTTTGTGCTATTGGAATACTTAGTGCCATAATCGAACGGGAGAACAATCCTGAAAGGAAGGGTCAATATATCGATGTAGCAATGACTGACTCTGTATTTTCCTTCATGCCCATGGCTGCTGCCTTCCAATTTGTTAAAGATTTCACTAAAGCATTTGATCCCGGGGCACTCCAGGGTGGTATGCCCTATTATGCAGTCTATAAAACTAAAGATAATAAATATCTGGCTGTTGGAGCAATTGAAGTTAAATTCTGGCAGAATTTATGCGAAGGTCTTGGACGTAAGGATTTAAAAGGAAAACAATGGACGTTTGGTGAGGAAAAAGAAAGGGTATTTGAGGAATTGGAAAAAGAATTTTTAAAAAAAACCCAAGAAGAATGGCTTGAAATTTTTAAAAACTATGATACATGTATAGCGCCGGTTAAAAATTTTGCGGAGGCTTATGAAGACCCCCAAATCATTGCACGTAATATGATTGTTGAAATGGATCATCCGGTACTAGGTAAAATTAAAAATTTAGCTTCACCGATTAAAATGTCAAGGACACCTCCTACAATAAGGAGTCCCGCTCCAAAAATAGGGCAAAATACAGAAGAGATCTTAAGATGGTTAAATTATCCTGATAAAGTTATTCAGGACTTAAAAAAAAATAGAGTAATTTAATTTTTTTTTTCTTTCAACAGAATCTTTTATTTTTTAAATTCAGACAAATCGACAAATAATAAATCCTTAATAGAATCGATATCATCGGTTGGGGTTTCCCCAAGCTCTAAATGGAAGCCGAGTTTTTCGAAAGTATTCATCATATAGATTGGTGGTCGATCTGGTTTGACATTCTCAATGACTTTATTCCATTGAAGTGGAAACGTAAAAACGGGAGATAACCCCTCTTTCTTAAATTTTTCAGCGGTTTCCGGAATATTATTCACGACAAATGTGATATTGTGGACATAGGATCCATTTTTATCCAAGAGTTCAGACCAACTTGGAACGCCTCTCTTAACTAAAGGTTGACAGTATTGCAATACCACATTACTCAGATTAACATGAATAATGTGCATGAAAGGAGTGTCCAAAAAGTCGGCAAACTCGATTTCTACTTTTTCAGAGCCAAAGAGCTTATGAAGAAGCTCATATGTTTTCTCAGCATCATTCGTAACCAATTCAATATGGAGCATAGGCGACACATTTCCAATTAATTCATTCTCTCCTGTTACGTATCGGGTCTCAGGAAGTTTTAATTCTTCCGTATAAGGAATTTCAGCTAATTCCAAATGAAATCCAAATTTCTCCATAGAATCCATCATATATACTGTCTTCGCATTCGGATTTAAATATTTAGCAGGAATAAATTTTTCCCATTCTAAATCAAATGAAAAAAGGGGAACTATACCACCTTCTTTCTCAAGAATTTCCACAGTTTCTTTAATATTTTCAACAGTAAAAGTCAAATTATGGACTCCAGGACCTTTGGTTTGCAACTGGTTATACCAAGAAGTCCCCTCTTGTACAGGTTCAATAAATTGTAAAACCACATCTCCGAGTCCCACATGGATAACTTTCACAATTTTACCATTTAAGAATTGTGCAAATGGCTCTTGGACTCTCTTGGCCCCAAATACCTTATGAAGAAGCTGATAAGCTTCCTCGGCATTAGGAACAGTAACTTCAATATGTACTAATGGTGAGAGTTTAATTGTCATTTAAATCTCCATTTTATAATTAGTTTTCATTATTTTTATTGTTCACTCTTCCATTTCTTAAATTCTTTCAACCGAGTTTGAAAACCAGCGGGATCAAGTTCAGCTTCCCGAGTTTGACCATCCCTTTGAAGGAACCAATTCATTCTCTCTTTAGCGGCAGGTAAGGCACAAGCCTTACCAAAAAGATACATTTCTTCAAGTAATCCTTCAACTACAGGTTTTTCTAATGCTGTTAAAACAGCTTGTTTCGCAATAGCAATTGATTCTGCAGGAAATGAAGCAATACGATACGCAAGATCCTCTACATAAGATGTTAACTCATCTGGTGGAAAAGCACGATTGATATATCCATATTTTTCAGCTAATTCCGCGGGAAAATCTATACCGCCAAGTATAGCTTCCATGGCACGGGAACGCCCCATCAAGCGAGGAAGTCGCTGTGTACCACCTCCTCCCGGTATAATGCCTACAACTATTTCTGGTTGACCTAAGACTGCTTTACCTATTGCTCCAAATCTCATATCAAGCGCAAGAACGAATTCACTTCCACCTCCGCGTGCTATTCCCTCTAGCTTAGCAATTGATACTTTTGGCATGGTTCGGAATGCTTCAGAAATAGGATGCATCCCCACTAATACATCTGATTTTGGAGGTGGTTCATCTGGTAATATTGCCAAAGAAGAAACGTCATAATGTGCTATAAAAAAATCAGGATCAGCACTATCAAACACAATAACTCGTACATCATCATCCCTAGCAACCTTTCTTTGCAAACGATTAAATTCACTTATAAGTTCCATATTTAAAAGGTTCATAGGGGGATTATCAATAGTCACAAATGCTACTCCCTCATCAATGCGAATTTTTAACATCTTAAAACGTCCGTATTTCATATTTATTACCCTCTTTTAATATTGTAAAATTTAAGAATTAAATAATAGTTGATTTGCTGTAAATATAAATATAATTTATATATCAGATCGAGTATTAACATCAAATTAGATTTTATAAAAAAATAAACCAAATGAAAAAGGCAAAATAAAAATTATCTTACATATTCTACGATATATTATTTAATATTACTTTTTGGCTTGAAATTTGTTTAAATTTGATTTAAAATCTGAAATAAATGAAATAGATAAGAATGTAATTAGATTTAAAATTGATTTTCCACCATTCGAGGGGCTTAGTTTTGTATGTATGTATCTTTTAAAAATCAATGGCTCAAATGTATTAATCGATGCGGGATTATACTTTTCTGATTGGAGGAAGAAATTTTTTACAGGTCTCAAGGAATTTGATATTTCCGTCAAAGATATAGAATACTGTATAGTAACTCATGACCACATCGATCATATCGGTCTAATTAAAACTTTGAAACGTAAAAATCCCGATATGCAGTTACTAATGCACAAGATCACCCATGATCTTATTAAATGGAGTACAGATGTTAAAAACAATGTAGAAGTCGAAAAATCTGCTACAGAACTTGCCAATCGAATGATAAGTTTTGGCATTAATGAAGATAAAGGAGACAGAATTATTCAATTTTTTTCGAATTTCCATAAATTAATAAATTATTGTAAACCCGATCGAATTTTGCATGATAATGATGAAATTTTATTCAAGTCGAATAAATTAAAAGTTATTTGGACTCCTGGTCATGCTGCCGGTCATGTCTGCATTTTTGATACCAATAATAGGTATTTATTTTCGGGAGATCATATCCTTTCAAGAATAACACCCCATATAGGTAGTTTCATGATGAATCCAGCTCTTAGAAATGAGTATGATTTAACCAATATATTAGATTATTATTTAAAATCCCTAGACAAAATCGATAAATTAAATCCAAAAATCATTTTTCCAGCACATCAAGAGGTAATTTATAATCCACATGAAAGAATAATCGAGATAAAGAAGCATCATGATATCAGATTGCGTGAAATTTCAAATATTATCAAAAATAATCCGCTAACACCCTTTAAAATTTCTCAACTCCATTTTGGAGAAGACTTAAGCGAAATCAATACTTTTTTAGCTATAAGTGAAGTTATTAGCCATCTCATATATTTAGAACTTCAAGGGAAAATCAAAAGAATAGAAAAAGATGGAAAAATTTTGTTTGTTAGCTGAATTTTTTAATTTATTTACATTTAGATTGAATAGTATTAAAGGATAAAATTATAGAAATGGTGATTAAATATTAGTTTTAAAAGGTCATTAGAAGAGATAAAACAAAAAAAGATAAAATTAAGAACTACCGAATTTAAGAATGCTGAGATGATAACGGTTCTGTGGGAAACAAAGTCTGATATAGTAGACAGATTGCTTCCTAAGCCACTTAAACCCGCGAGTAGACCAATAGCATTCGCATTTATTGCCAATTATTCCTCTACTAATCAAGGACTTCCTTATTATGAAGGTGCTCTTATTTTACGCTGTGAATATAATGGTGAACAGGGTAATTATTATTTAGCTATGCCGGTAACCGATGACAGAGCCATGATAGGGGGGCGTGAAATTTTTGGCTTTCCTAAAAAAATGGCTAATGTTAAACTCACGCGAAATGGTAAAGAGGTTTATGCTTTTTCTGAGCGTTTGAAAACTAAAAATATTGAGATTAGAGCAAAATTAACCGGCAAATTTAATGATCCTGAAACATCTAAGATTATTAAAGAACTTGGGCTACTTCCAGGCAGAAAAAAGAATACTGTGAACTTTAATTTTAAATATTTTCCGGCCCCGAATAAAGAAGGCTTTGATTATAATCCGTGGTTGGTTAAACAAGAAACGACAGTGAGTCCGCAATCAATGGAAATGGGGGAGGCAGAAGTTGTATTAAACTCAACCATTCATGATCCCTGGGGAGAAATAGAAATTGTAAAGGTTTTAGGCGCATTATATCTGAAAACGGATAATACAATGCTACCAGGTGAAAAATTAACTGAAGTTAATTCGGATGAGTTTTTACCCTATTCATATATAAAATGGGATTGGTATTAAAATATTATTTTAACAAAGGAAAGAGTAATACAAATTTAGAGCCATGTGAGTGATCTCCTACAACTTTATCTTCAACCCATATTTTCGCACTATATTTATCTAATATAGATTTGACTAGTGATAAGCCCAATCCCAGACCTGATACGCTCCGATCTTTTATATCTCCTCTGTTAAAAATAGAATCCTTTTTGAAGTCAGGAATCCCTCTTCCATTATCAATAAATTCTATTTTTAACAATTTATTTCCGTTTTCTTGAATTTCGGAGAATTTTACAAGGGTCTCTGTGAATTGATGATCATTATGCTTTACTGCATTAATTAAAATATTTTCAAACACATTAATTAAAAATTCATCAGCTTTTATAATATACTCTTCTTTTAAATTCTCATACTTTATGTTTACTTGCTTATGATTCGATATACTCTTAACTATTTTTTCAGCATCCTCTAATATTACTTTTACTCGCACACTTTTTAATAATTTATTAGATTCATAGAATTCAGAGAATTTTCTTACATTATTTACTAAATTTGCCCCTCTATAAATTTGTTGTCTGAAATTGTTAATTACACCTTTTAAATTATGATATGCCTCCATTGAATTAATTTTATATTCACACAACTCTAAAGACATTAACATACTTTGAAGAATATTACTCATGTCGTGCATAAATAGATCTTTATAGAAATTTTCTCTTTCATATGCAATTCGGTAATTTTCTTCAGTTTCTTCTAATTTTTCTTCAGTCTTTTTTCTTTCTGTAATATCTTGGAACATTATAAGAATAACTTTCTCTTCTCCAATATGTGTAAGAGTAACAGTTGGATTAACCCAAGCTAGCGTACCATCCTTTTTGTAAATCTGGAGCTCAATTGGATCTACATTTTCACCACTAGCATAACGAATCAACCTTTTTTTAAGAATTGGTACCATCTCGGGTTTAAATAAACCTAGTTCTAGGAAATTTTTGCCTATTATATTTTCCTTTTCATACCCTAGGAAATTTCCTAAAGTAGAGTTATAGTCAATAATTGTTCCCTTTAAGTCAAATAATACAATTGAAAAGGGAGAATTGTCATAAAGATGACGATATTTTTCTTCAGATTCCCGTAGTTTTTGCTCAGCGCTTTTTCTTCTTGTGATATCTTCGACATGAGTTAATACTAAATCTGGGGGAACATAATTACATATTACTCTGAGATCCCGTTCACTATTCATAAAATTCACAAAAACTTTTCTTACCTTAACAAAATTGGATCTCTCTTCAAAACACCGATTTAAATCTGCAATAAAATCTGGGTAAGATTGTCGTTTTAAATACATTTCAGAAGCGGTATTTCCTATACTATCCTTCACTCCACCATAAATAATTTCAGCAGTATTATTATAATCAACTAATATAAAATCATTTTCTATTTTTTGCCACGCTAAAGTATAAAGTGGACCTCCTTTAAATAAACTTCTAAATCTTTCCTCTGATTCTATTAATTTAAGCTGTGCGTCTCTTTTTTCTGTAATATCGTGCCCTAGACCTAAGATGGCAACAATTTTATTATCCTTTCTTATCGGTGTTCCATGAATTTCAACATAACGAAAGCCACTTTGTTTTTTTTTAATCCTATATATATTAGATTTTGAAATTTTCCCTGTTTTTCTAAGCTCTTTTAGTGCCTTTCCAGCTTGTATTATGTCTTCTGCGTAAATGAATTCTTTTATGGGTTTATCTATAATTTCGTCTCTATTGTACCCAAATGTGTCTAAAATAACATCATTAGCATCCAAAAGCATTCCATTCAAATTATATATGATTATATAATTTAAAGAATTTTGAAAGAGATCTTTGAATTTTTCACGGATATATTGTCGAAGATTTTCCATAATAGCATCAAGTGTGATTAAAAAGTTAATTATAATTTATAATTCAAAAATTGACTTGAAATAATATTAAAATACTTAAAATAACAAATTTACGTTATATTAGAACATTCTTAAGAGATTTAAATATTTCATTCTACTTTTTGGAAATAATTTATATTAATATTCGGAAAGCATGAATCAATTGATTCCATTTGCTCTAGATCTTCTAAAGAAATTCTTCTCTTATCTTTAATATCTTTTGCAGCCCATAAAAGTTTATTAAATCTTTGATGATGATGGTGGAATCTTTGATTAGCATATTCCTTCGCTTGTCTTGTGTATAATAAGAAGGGCCAATCACTTCCTTCCATTAATAATAGCTCTCTTGCAAGTTGTTTTAAGATTCTTTCTTCCCATTCATTAAGATTTTGATTATGAGCTAATATATTTTCAAATTGCTTAATTGAATTATTAATATAAGGCCATATCCAACCATGTTCAGGATTTTTCCATACTTGAAAATGACCACCTTCTCCCCAACTACTCTCCTTCATTTTAATTACCGAAAAATTATTCTTATATTTAGAAATGTATTCAGATATCGTAATCATTTCCATATCTTCATGGTGATAAATTAATTCAAATATCATCTTTAACCAGCTTATACCCTCCATCCACCAGTGCCCATATAATTCGAAATCGTAAGGAGATACGATAATTCCGTTCAAGTTATATTTAAGGTTAAATGCTTTTAATTCATCATATAATACCGATATAAAATGCTTTGCATGCGATTCTACTTTTTCCTGGGCGACGCTAATATTATATAATTGTTTATCCTTTTGTCCAATAGATTTATCTGTTATCTTCCAGTAATGCAGTCCTGATTCATGATCCTTCTTATGAAATTCTCTATAGTCAATATCTCCTGGGTAACCAATTTTCGCATCCCATACTTGCCTACTAGTATTTCTATTTCTCCCAAAAGCCATAACTCCGGTCCTTAACTGAAAGCCATAATTGGTATTTAATCCAATATTGTTTTTTTGTTCTATGAGTTCAGCGTCCAAAATTCCGTGGGAATCTACAAAAAAGTATTCAATATCGGAATTATGGAGCCAATAGTCAATGCTTTCTCTCAATTTACCGTTTCTATATTCTTCAGGTCGATAAGCACATTCAGGAAGCCAAATACCTTTAGGGTTCCTGTGAAAATATTTCTTATGAGTATCTACCGCAGTTTGAATTTGAGAAAATAATCCTGAATCACTTTCAAGCAACGGTAAGAAACCATGAGTGGCACCACAAGTTATTAACTCAATCATACCCTCATCTTGCAACCATTTAAAAGAACCATTCAAATCTCGATAATAATTATGATAAAAAGTATCCAGAACTTTTTCATGATTTTTCAAATGAAATTGAGCAATTGATTGTTGATGAGGATGATGTTTATACTTTTGGATGTCTCTTTCACAACGTTTAATCTTATCTTCCATGTACTCTCCAAAACGATCTTTCATATAATCATCGGCTAATTGTTCTGTTAAAATTGGAGTTATATTGATTGTTAAGGCTGTTTTGATTCCTTTATCTTTTAATAACCTCAGAACATTTAACATGGGAATATATGTCTCATTCATGGCCTCCATAACCCATTCTTCTCCAGCAGGCCACGTTCCGCTTTTCTTACACCAAGGGATATGTCCATGTAATACTAAACCAAAATATCCAAAAGCCATTGTTATAGAATAAAAGTGCTATATTTTAATTATATTTTTTTAATAAAAGGAGGAGATGAAGAAAACCTATGAAAAAAAGGAAGGAACTTATTTGTTAATATTCTTTAAAATCTATAATTCAAATTTCTTTAAAGCTCAACTCCAAGGAAATCCAAGATGATGAAATTCATAGGTCCCGATTAACAAATATTTTTATTTAATATTAATTAATTAAATAAGTGGTTGGTATAAATTCAACAAATGGACGAATTAAAAGGATAAGGAAAAGATACCAGACAGAAATTCCAAAAATTTCAATTCAGAGAGCAAAATATTATACAGAAAAATGGTTTGATACTGAAAAAAATGGTCTTCCTCTGAATATTCGAGTGGCTCTTTCTATGAAACATGTATTTGAAAATATGACCATTTATATTGATCCAGATGATAAAATCGTAGGACAGTGGACAGAATTCTTTTTGGGCGTCCCTATTGATATTGAAAAGGGAATTTTCAATAAAGTTTTCCAAACCGAACTAAAATGGAGTACAATGTTCCATTTTCGAATTAAGGCCATGTTAAAATCATTTATATTTCTAATTAAGAAACATCAATTACGAAATTTTTTTCATAATAATAAGATTCTAAGATCTTCAGGAACCAAACCCTTGAATTTAAAAGTAAAAACTATGGGTAAAAGAAAGATTAATCCTTTCACTATCAACAAAAAAGATAGAACTCTACTATTAAAAACATTATTTCCAAAATGGAAAGGTAAAACCATCGTGGATATCCTCGAAGATATAATACCTAAGTCCGGTTTTATTGCAGGAGAAATGTTGGATTTTGCACGAGCATTTCCCTCTAATACCTCACGCCAGACAATACTAACATCGATTTGCTCCACAATTGCTTGTATTCAAGGTCATTTAATTTTAGATTATGAAAAGATATTAAAAAAAGGAATTTTAGGAATAAAAGATGGAATTGAATCTCAACTTGGCAATATGGAATCTTTTTCCAAGGAAGAAAAATCCTTTTTGGAATCTATACGAATTACTGTTGATGGAATTATTATTTTCTCAAAAAAATTAGCTGAAAGTGTTGAATCAAAATATAATTCTGAAAAAGATCCTGCAAATAAGGAAAAACTAAAAATAATATTGGAAAATTGTAGAATAGTTCCTCTTAATCCTGCAAAAAGTTTTTATCAAGCAATTCAATCCGTATGGACTGTAAAAACTGCGGTCGAGATCGCTCATCCAATTAATCTCCATTGCCTTGGCAGAATGGACCAAATATTTTATCCTTATTATGAGAAAGATATTCAAGCAGGAATACTTACCCAAAATGAAGCAAAAGAACTATTAGAGGAGTTATTACTCAAATTAATGTCTCAAAATATCCGTCCTGAAACGAATTTATTAAGTAATTTTTATCATCGGTATTTGGGATCCACACCAGTCACTATTGGTGGATTAAAGTCTGATGGAAGCGATGGCACAAATGATTTAACTTATTTATTTATTGAAGCCGCTGGAAATTCAAGAGCTGTTACAAATGTCTCTGTAAGAGTTCATGAAAATACACCAAATGATTTATTATTACAATTAACAGAGATCATTTATAATGGAAGTTCGAATATTTCAATCTTCAATGATGATATAAATATAGAAGCAATGAGAAGAAGGGGTTTTTCGGAAGAAGATGCTCATAATTACGCAATCATGGGTTGTGTAGAAATGACATGTCCAGGGAAAACCGGTGCTATGAGTGCCAATGCTTTGCTACTTTGCCGATTACTAGATATTACCTTACGAAATGGCGATTCTAATACTTTAATGGGACCTATAAAAAATGTAGGGTTAAAAACGGGAGATCCCGATAAGTTTTTATCATTTAAAGAATTTTTAGATGCTCTTCTAGTTCAGGCAGAAAGGCAAATACAAGTAATCGTAAATGTCTCAAACCTTCGCGATCAAGTATATGCGGAACATTTACCCGCACCCTATATCTCAGTGTTTATTGAAGGATGTTTGGAAAATAAAAGAGATGTAACAAGAGGGGGAGCGAGATACGATCTCTCTGGAATTTCATTCATTAATAGTATTGCAAATCTTTGTGATTCTCTTTATGTTATTAAAAAGTATATTTTTGATGAAAAAATAACTTCATTTAAGGAATTATTAGAAGCAATTGATACTAATTTTATGGAAAATAAGAATCTATTTCGTAAAATAATGAAGCTAAAGGGTAAATGGGGAAACGGTTTCAAAGAAGTTGATGATTTAGCGCATTATGTTTCATCCTGTTTATTCAAAGAGACTTATACGTATAAAAACTATCGGAATGGCCCTTTTGTTCCTTACATTATAAGTATGACCACCCATACTATTGATGGGCGTATATCCATTGCTACTCCTGATGGAAGAAAAGCCGCAACTCCATATGCTGCAAGTTGTAATCCATATAATGTGGAAAGAAATGGTATTACCAATGTATTAACCTCTGTAGCGTCATTAGAATACGGTGATGTTTTAGGTTGTGCGGTTAATATGAAATTTCATCCTAGTGCGATAGGAGGATTACAAGAAAGTCGTGAAAAATGGATTAATTTACTTCGAACTTATTTTAAGTTAGGAGGCGCTCAATTACAACCAACAGTTGTATCAACAGAATTACTCCGAGATGCTCAAATAAATCCTGATAATTATAAGGATTTAATTGTAAAAGTTGGCGGTTATAGCGCATATTTTACTGAATTAGGTGTTGAAATTCAAAACGAGGTTATCTCAAGAACAGAACATTAAATATTAAGTACAGAAATCAAGATATAAGTGAAGTTTATGTCAAAAGTAAAAATCGCATATAAAGAAATTGAAGATATTGTTGGATCCAAATATATCACTGATAAAGATTTTATGAAAGCCTCATATTCTCGAAATGTAGATCCGGCATTTCCAGACCGATGGGCAGATATTATCGTTAGACCTGAAACTTCACAAGAAGTTTCAGAAATCGTAAAGATAGCGAATAAATATAAAATACATATGGTACCGCGTGGAGGCGGAGCTGATCTTGTCGGCGGTTCTGTTTCGGAAGGCGGTATCCTTATAGACCTTACGAGAATGAACAAAATTATAGAGATTAATAATTCTGACTTTTATTGCGAAGTCGAGTGTGGTGTTACTTGGGGGGCTTTACTCTCAGAGTTACAGGCAGAAGGTTTAACTACAGGAATTATCGGTCCTGGAAGTGGATATTCGGCGACTATAGGTGGCGGTCTTTCTAATAGCACAGCAGGATTTGGTTCTACAAAATATGGGTTGGTGCCAGATATTTGCCTTGGAGTTGAGGTTGTACTACCTAATCCCCAGGGAACAATTATTAGAACCGGTTCAGCGGCAAATAAATATGCTGCGCCATTCTGTCGATATGGGGTTGCTCCGGATTTTACAGGATTATTTATGGGTGACGTAGGTGTTATGGGTATCAAAACTAAAGCTTTTCTTCGGTTATTTCCAAATGCGCCTATCAAAGTATTTAGGAATTATATGCTCAATAAGGATGATTATCAAATAGTATCTGAATTAATGCATAAATTACGTGAAGAAGTGAGTGATGGACTTCAGGACCTTTATGTAGTGCCTTTAGCAGTAGTACGTCTATTGTCCACGTTAGCAAAAAATCGCCCTCCGAAAAAAGCAAGATTAAGGGGGCCTGTATTTTCAATATTCCTAGAAGCTTTTGACGAGAGAATTATGGAAGTTTATCTTGAAAAAGTTGAGGAAATTTTGGAGAATGAAACTAGACCATTTGAATGGCAAGAAATTGATTTAGATGCAGAATTATCTAGAGATTGGGATTATAATTTAAAATTCTCATACACATATTTTAATAAATTCATTTCTTTAGCCCCGCCGAAAATTTCCTGTGTGACTTGTCATAAAATTCCAATTTCTGTTATAGCAGAAAAAGAACAATCAAGCCTTCAATTTGATAATGAACACAAAAGTGAATTTCCAAGACAGAGCTTCTCATTATTCGCACGATCATTGCATCTCTTACCAAATGGAAACTGCGTAGCTGCTGGTGGATTTAATGCCGAAAATGTAGAGGATCAACGCCAAATTGCCATGGATATCTGGCATAAAAAATTAAGGTACCAAGTAAAATATGGTGCGGTCCATTATTGGCTTGGGGAATCAATTTCACAGTCCATTGTGGAAGCAGACGCATATACGCCACAATTTAGACAATTTTTCAAAGATATGAAAAAAATTGTTGATCCGAATTTCCTGTTAAGCCCCCATAAATTCCATATGTATAGCTATACTGATGAAATAACCAAGCATATCGTAAAAGATGATAAATAGGTCTTTATCAGATAGATTTAAAAATTCTTAGTTCATTAATCCTTTATAAATGAAGTTTCTAATAATATTTTAATAATAATACTTTAAAATTAAATCATTTTCAAAAATATAATGGTAGAAATTGAAATACGCTGCCCTGCATGTTCTAAAAAGGGATTAATTGAGGTTGAAGAAAATCTTATTCTTAAAAGCGAAAGAGGTTTATCAGCAATCAATGTAGGTGAAAATTTAATTTGTTCACATTCGTTTGTGGCCTACATCGATAAAAACTTATCTGTTAGAGACAGTTTTATAACCGATTTCAAAATAGAAACTCCTAAGTTTGAGTTAGAACAACCATTAATTGAAGCCGAAATTCCCAGTCTGGATGTTATTGACGTTTATTTGATTAGCATCAATATTAATGCTCTTTGGTTAACATTCATCCTACGTGGTGTTCTTTATAAAAAAAATCTCTTGATAATAAATAATTTGGAAGCCATTCATATCCATCTTAGTAATTTCTTTAAATTTATTTTTCAAAACTCATTTGAACCCAATATATCTTTAGAAACAAGGGATAAATTCAATAAGGATAAGAAAAAGTATAAAAATTATATAATAATTGATGGCAATGAAGTTTTCAACGATAAAGAGAACGCAATGAATCCAAAAAACATTAACATAGAAAGGACAATTGTTCAAATGTTTTTAAGCGAACAAGATACTAAATCTTGTCTAATTCTAATAAGAAACGAAATCCAAAAAATTTTTACTTTATCCCAAGAAATCATTACACTTAATAAAAATCTAAAAGCACATGAAGAACTGACTTCAAAAAAGATTATGGACTATTTTAAAGAAACGAAAAATATAAAAATTCAACCACAATATTTAGATTTTTTATTGGAGATTATACGTAGTTATTTTAATATTAAGCTTGCGATGAGTTCTAAAACATCTAATTTTCTTGGATTTTAATTTATTTAAAAGATTATCTTTTATATAATAAGAAATAAAAAAAAAAGAAAAAAATTTCTTTTATTAAGACAATTCTTGCTTTAAAAAGAGCTTTTTCATCCATTCAGGTAGTAAAAAGGCACCATAAACTTCAATAGCAGCTAAAACAAGAAGTATTCTTACTATGATTATTATTATGATGTTTAATGGTAAGGTATCTAAAATCGATGCTATCACAAATGATGTGCTAGATAGGAAGAATAGCAGTCCTTTTAAACGTATTTTCGAATCTTGGCTTTTATGGCTTTCTCGATAAAATAAAAAACCTGTTATAAATACATTAATCAAAATGATGAGTAGATAACCTGTCATAAAAGGTCCAGTATGCGGATCAATTGGACTATCCAATTGTCCTATCAATGAAATATTCGTAAACAGTAAATAAAAGAAAATTAAATTATATACAACTCCAAAGATGGCGTATATTAATAAAATTAGTTTTTGCTTCTTCTTGTATATAAGATCAGTGATTACTACCATCCAAGCTAAAGTAGCCCATGGAACTAAAGTATACGCACATATGAAAAACATTTCAGGAGATAATCCATTTCCTGTTATGAGTATTAAAATGAGTGCTAATCCATGTGTAAACCATACTTCTGTTAGTAATATCAGCGAAATACCCATAAATAGAAGAGGTCTGCTTTTATAGTTAAAGTACTTTGAGATCAACATTGATCCTACAATTATGTCTATAATAACCATAATAAGAGACATTGAACCGTTTAATATTTCTAGGGATGTTAATTCTACCATTATTTAAATCACTAATTTTTGAAGAGAATTTGTATAAATATAACATTTAAATTGATCTATATAAATTATAGCTAATCATTTCTGAATTAATAGAAAATACCCAAATAATTTTATTTTTTTTTCATAAGTTATTCTTAATTATCGGTATATATAATTTAAAAAACTCAATTATAAAGTGTTAAAAGTGAAATTATCGAAAGAAATTCAAAAATTTTTATTACACGATGCGTTAAAACGTTTTTTAAGATATGTGCAAATTTGGACAACTTCTGATATAAAATCCGCTTCATTTCCATCAACAGAAAATCAATTGGAATTAGGAAAACTACTTAGCAGTGAATTAAAAGATATAGGTTTGGAAAATGTAGTACATGACAAATTTGGTTATATTTATGCTAATTTACCACCAAGTAAAGGTTTTGAAAATGTCAAATCGATCGGATTTATTGCTCATCTAGATACCTCACAATCCGTAAGCGGAAAAGATGTAAAACCAGTTATTCATAGAAATTATGATGGACATGATATAAAATTCTCCCAAAATGAAGAACTTAGCTTAAACGTAGAGGAATCACCTGAATTAGAACATTATATCGGTATGGATATCATTACATCACAGGGAGATACATTACTAGGCGCTGATAATAAAGCAGGAATTGCAGAAATTATGGCTGCATGTGCTGGATGGAAAAAGTTTCCCGAATTAAACCATGGCCCTATAACAATTTGCTTCACACCTGATGAGGAAAT